>CAYNKM010000405.1:0-1983 GCA_964397795.1 uncultured Desulfovibrio sp.
CTCTTCCTCCGCCACAAGAAAATTTTGTAAAGTCCTTTTGAGACCGTAAACGTCCGAAAGGACTTATTTTTTTGTCTAAAATCAGTCTGTTATAGTCGTTCTTGACCCTTCTTGACAACTATCAATCTCAAAACAGTTGTGTTATTTTTTGTGTACCTTTTTGTGAAGGTACATATTTTAAAGGTACACAACTCATTTTTTGTGGGGTTTGTCGGTTATGGCCAGAGAGGAAAACAAGCTAACGGCAAGGGTAGTTCAAATAGCATTGCGTAAGGGCGAAAAAATTAATCTTAAGGATGGAGGCAGTCTATATTTTACCGTTGAGGAAAAAAACAGGGGTTTTTGGTGGTTTCGTGGGCGACTGAATGGTGTCGCCAAACGCAGGGTGCTTGGCAGAGAAGATATGACATTAGCCGAGGCGCGGCTAAAACGCAATGAGGAAAGGAAGGCCCTGAAGGAAGGAATTGATACTATCGCTCAAAAACAGGAGCAACGCAAAAAAGCTGAAATGGAAGAACGCACTTTTTGCATGGTTGCTGAAGAATGGCTCAAGTTTTGGCAACGTGACAAGGATGACAAGACCATCCAATCTACGGTTGGGAGATTGAACAAGCATATTTTGCCAATATTGGGAAGCAAGCCGTATATCTCGCTTACCTTTGCAGATCTGAAAGAAGCTTGCGCCAACATTGCTAGCGCTGGTCAACGAGAAATGGCAAATAGGGTGAGCACAATTATTAACCAGATTTGTCGTTTTGCCAAAATCAATGGTTATTACCCATATAACATCGCGGAAGACCTTACCACTTTATTCCCCAAACCAAAAAAGGATGCTAATTTTGAGGGATTCCCCGCAATTACAGATAGAAATGGTGTGTGTGAGATGTTAGGTAAGATTTCCCGCTATATTGACAGTGGCCGTTGCTCCCCCTTCATGGAAGCGGCTCTGCAACTATTTCCATATGTGCCTTTGCGAGGTAGTTCACTTTTGAGCGCAGAATGGGAGCATATCATCTTTGAAACTGGAGAATGGATCATCCCAGCGCAGAACATGAAAGGCGAGATTGGTAAACGCAGTGATTTCATTGTGCCTATGTCCAGGCAAGTAACGGAAGTATTGCAAAACTTGTCTGGTTTCCGATATAATAAATATCTGTTTTATTCGGGAGGAAAGTTGGGCCATCTGGGAGTAGAAGGGGTAAACAAAGCCATGCATCTTGCTGGCATCCCTAAAGGAAAAATGTGTGTGCATGGCTGGCGCAAAGTTTGGGGCTCACTGGCGCGAGAATACGGAGTACCGGATAAAATTGTAGAACGTGGCTTGGCCCATGTAGGAGGCTCAAGTGTTGAAATGGTCTATAACAGAGCGCAATATAAAGAACTGATGCGGTATGTGTTTCAATGGTGGTGCGATTTTCTGGATGCTTTGGCGCTTGGCAAACCTCTTCCACAACTTGAAGTTGCAAATGGGATCTTATATTCGTGAAACTTTATAAGTCAATTTATAAAAAAATTCTTGGAAATGATCACCTGCATAACTGGAAAAATCCATCCTCAACTCTTGTTCATAAACTTGGCCCTGATGGGACAATGAAAATGTTTATCTACTCTGAGTATCTAAAAAGAAGATTTTATGCAGATTTATATATTCAGAAAAATAATGATACCAATATTATAAGTTTATCGGTTATTGATAGTATTTATTCTATTATAAATAAACTTCTTCCTGCTGATGCCCATATAAGTATAAGTAAAATAGAAAACAATTACCTTAAAAATTATAAAGGTAAAAAAAGATTTATATAATATATTGAGATATGTATATCTTGGAGGTTATGTAACAATTCAAAAAATTATTGAAAATAATATTAGGAAATTGACCCCTCCACAAAGATTTTTTAATATATATAACTATGAGTTTCTTTTTACTCATCCTTATAATTTATATATTTATGAAAGAATACTCAATAGATTGTTAGAATT
>CAYNKM010000406.1:0-1980 GCA_964397795.1 uncultured Desulfovibrio sp.
TTTTAAAAAATAAAAATTTATGTTTTCAATAATATAAAAAGCGACTGAAACCTTATAAATTAAAGTTTTTTGAAAAAGGGGGTCTGGGGGAGAAAACTTTTGTTCACAAAAGTTGTCATCCCCCAGAAATATCAACAGTTCGGTTAAACATAGCCAAAGGACAAAAGCCATGCCGCAAGACAAACTCACGGATATGCGGGACCTTATGCCGGAAGATCAGAAAATCGCGCGCGAGCACAGCGCCGCCCTGGGCCAGATCTGGAGAGCCCTGACCGGCTGGAATACGGCTGATCTCCTGAGCCAGGTTACAGCCACCGTTCTGGAGGCCGGCGGGACGAGGCCGCCCTGGAAATGGACATATAAGGGAATGGAATATGTGGCGATGGCCTGGCCGCAGGACCAGCCGATCCGGGCCTGCGTATTGCTGAAAGGGCCTGAAGGGAAGGAGATGAAGCCGGTAAGCATTTTTCCCCTGCTGGAGGGCTTGCCCAATGATCTCTGTGTTGACGAAGTCCAACCGCTTCCGGAAGGGGATGGCGCCAATGTCGCAGTTGAAATGCTGCCCGGGCAGAATCCCATGTGGTTTTTTGATCCTTTTTATACGCGCGACAAGGATGACCTAACCCCCGGGATAACCCATACTTTCTGGCTGGCCGGCGCCGCGCTTGGTTTGCGCAAGGCTGTGCTGGACGAAATCACCCTGTCAAACGGGCCGGATTACATGCTCTATGCGCAAAAATGGCTTGAGGAGCATCCGGATAAAAAATCAATGGATGTGCCGCCCCTGAAAATTGAAATCAGGGGAAAGCATTTTATCATGCCCGGACGTTTTTATGGCGAATATCAAATCAGGGCTGTGGTAAAGGAAATTGAAGACTGGCAATTTGACAAGACGCCAATAAAGGTTCTTTATCTCACCTTTCCCTTTGACAATCGGCCGGCCCTGCAGCTCCCCCTGTATGTCTCCCAGCCTGTTTTGGGCGATTATAACGTGGAAAAGGATCAGGATATAGAAGCCTATATCTGGCTTGAGGGACGCGTTATAGATTTGGAAAAGCCGGAATAAATGGACAATAAAAAGCCCTGGTATGCCGGGAAAAACCAGGATACCATTTTTTATCTTCTGATAGCCATTTTCATTATTGAGATGATTGTCGGAGGGATAGCCTTTTTTTATGGAATCATGCACGCCAGACCAGAAATGGCTGGTGGGCCTCCTGTCGCAAGATTTCCCTGGTTTTACTGGGCTATCGCTTCTTTTCTCGCGCCGGCGGGATTTCTGCTGATTGTGCATTTAACCGGCTCAATATTATCATCCTCGGCTGATAAAAAAGACGGGGAAACCCCGGAGGAAGTGCCGGAAAGGTTGCGCCGCTTTTATGCTTCGGTCAGATATGCCCCGGCGATTGTCATTCTTACAGGAATTCTTCTTTCCGGCCTGTCCCTGTTCTTTATTGACGGGGCTTTTTCGCTTTTAAAGCAATTTTTAGGGCAGCTTGCCCCTTATATTCCCTGGATATGCGGAAGTCTGGCCATTCTCCTTGCTGTTTGTTTTATAACCCATGCGATTATGGTTTACCGGCAAAGAAAGCTGGAGAGCGAGTATGCCTGGAGGAGAGAGGTTCTGGAAAAAACCGGACTGGTAATAACGGACAAGGGATCCATTCCCGTCTCAATTGAAGCCACAAAAAGTCAGGCTCTACCGGCTGCCCGCTCGATTGGCGAATTGCCGCAAGGGGACGACATAGTTGACGTAAGTTACAGGGACAATACCGCAAATGACAACAGGGAAGATTAAAGCGGATCTGATAGGATATAATAATCAATATTATAATAATTAATATTTTCTTTACACTATGTTAAAATCATCTATTGATGGCAAAGAAAGTTCTAAATTTTAATAAAGTACAATTCTTTCAATAAGCTATATATAAAAAATTGAAAGTTTTTTGAAAAAGGGGGTCTGGGGGAGAAAACTTT
>CAYNKM010000407.1:0-1979 GCA_964397795.1 uncultured Desulfovibrio sp.
CATGCCGAAAATATAACCTTGTCTATTCTGTCGGGTTTTTCGGGCAAGGAAGCCACCCTGGAAGGAAAGGACATTTTATGAGATGGCAAACAGCAGGTTTTATTGAATTGGGCTTGCATCTCATCTGGAGCTATCAAAAAGGTTAAACCAGGCGGATTACCGCTCTGGCCATCCTGTATTATAAAAGACATATTTAAATTATTACATAAAATTTGCCAATCAGGACAATTTTTTCATAATCCTTTTTAGGAAGAGATTTGCGGCGGGGGAAAATGAACTCTGCTTTTTCCATGCGAAATATACCGCGACTTTTAATGCCGGGCTACATGGCCGGAAACATAATTCGGAATCATTATCGAGATTTATCAAGCGATCCAGACCCAGGGCAATACCCAGGCCCTTGCGAACAAGAATGGAGGCATTGTATAAAAGATTATAGGTGGCGGCGATATTTAATTCAGTAAAATCGCGGCGCATCCATTTTGAAATATGGCTTTCCATAAAATTTTGTTTGGAAATAATAAGCGGTTCATCCCATAAATCCTCAGGAACAACATCTGCCTTTTCCGCCAGGGGGCTGCATTTAAGCATTAGCGCGCCCCAAGTATCCTTTTCAGGCAAAAGAATTGAATCATACATGGATACTTGAGCGGGTTCAATAAAAAGACCAAAGTCCAAGAGCCCCGAATTCAGACGTTCAGATACTTCATCTCCATCTCCGCTGAAAATATGGAAGCGGATATTTGGATAGGACAATCGAATTTCCCTCATTATTTCCGCCACAAAACCAAGCACCCAGGTTTCTCCACTACCTATATAAATATCCCCATTTGTATCCTTGCCCATATTTTTGAATTCAGACCAGGTTTTATCCACAAGCTCCAAAATTTCTTCAGCCCGTTTTCTAAAGAGCATTCCTTCCCCGGTAAGCTGAAGCTTGCGGCCACCACGGATAAAAAGCTGTTGACCCAAATCTTCTTCAAGAGCCGCGATCTGTCTGGAAAGGGCTGGCTGGGAAATATTAAGCAGCTGCGCAGCCGCCGAAAGAGTTCCAGTTTGAACAGTAGCCAGAAAAGTTTGTAACAAACGCGTTTCCATGTAAGATCCATATATGTAATTTCTGCATGGTAATCTATGATTATTAAGCAATAGACATATCAAGTGATATATCCTTATTATATCCTGTAAGCAAGACTGGTGGAGAAGCTCCGGAGACATACGCATGGTGAAATATGGCAAATTTTTAATCGCTCTATTTTTGCTTGGGACTTTATCTCTTTTGAGCCTGGAGAAGGCCTTATCAGCCGAACCTGATGGCCAGTTTCAGGAAAAAATCAGAATTGTTTTTGAGGATGGCGAAGCGATTGTTAAGATGCTGGATAATCCTCTGGCAAAAGAATTTATGAAGAGATTGCCCCTAAATGTGGTTTTGGAAGACTTTTCCCAAACAGAAAAAATATTCTATCTGCACCCCAGGTTGAAAACTGCCGGCGGTGTGAACGCGGACCAAATTAAAGGCGATTTCTGCTATTTTGCGCCCTGGGGCAATATCGCGATTTTTTATAAAGGATTTGGACATGGTACAAGCTTGTTTGTATTGGGCCGGTTAGAATCCGGAAAGGAAGAACTCTCCGCTAAAAATGGAAAATTTTCAGCCAGAATAGAAAAAAATTAAGTTGATACAGGCATATGGGAAAATAGTTATGATGAAAAACAAGCACGTGGGAGAAGAAATGGACAGAAGAAAGTTTTTGCGCTCAGCCATGCTGACCGCATGCGCCGCAGGCTCAACACAACTGGCTTTTAATCTTTATGGCAAAAAAGCTATGGCACAGGATAATGCACCGGAATTATCCAGCACCCAGAAGACGCCGGTAATTGGATCTAAGAAAGTTAATGGTCAGGAAAGAACTGGGTCCGTAGCCAGGGTTTATTTTTGCCCAGTTATTAATGAGCAAAATCTCATCCAGCTCTATAAT
>CAYNKM010000408.1:0-1973 GCA_964397795.1 uncultured Desulfovibrio sp.
GATCAATGGTAAAAGTGTATTAAAAATTGGCGTAGTGGCTACCATTATTTTTATTTTGGAGAGGGAGCCTGGTTTTATCAAAATAAATTTATATAAAAACCAGGCATATACAAGATACCAGGCGGTGTTTAGGCCTGTATTCCAGATTTGGGCGGTTTTGAAGAGAGGAAGCTGATTCCAGGTGTTAATACATTGATACAAATTAAGCCCAATTCCTACCAGGATATTGAGGATAGCCCAGATAATAAAAACTATAAGCCATCCGCCAATGCCTTTAATTTCCTTATTCATATTTATCCATTCAAAAATTTTCTATATGTTTAAAACAAGTGTTCTGACAGGGATTGTCCCTGCCAGAACATGGATTTATAAGCGGGTAAAGCTATTTTTGGCTGGTTTTGGCAAGTTTATTCATAACTACTCGGGTTTTGGGCGGAATTACTCCTTCCCAGATAAGAGAGTCAGTAAGCGCGCCCACTCCTTTTTTATAGACCAAATCGGCATGCTGGCCAAAAAGCCCGAGATTTTTACGCATATTACTGTTTAATTTATCATTTCCAGGATATTGCTTTTGCAGTTGCGCGATGGCGGTTTGCAATTCCTGTTTGCCATATTGGGAGAGATCTTCAACATTTACCCTATAAATATTTGTGGATAATTTCAGGTTCTTAAAATGTTCGTCCCGGCTATCAATAAATTTTCTTTCCATCTCCTTGGTAAAACCCTTCTGTCCTTTTGCGCTTTCAAGGGCATTATCTACCTGAAAGCAGCGAAAAGCCACATTGGCCAAGGAGTCCGCCATATATACGGTAGAACGGACAGCATTAAGTAGATTTTGATCTCTTTCGCGGTTGTAGGCCGCATTCTGATTTTTAAGCAGTCCCTTATACTGTTCAAGATTGCTTTTAATCAGAGGGGATTGGGTGGCCACATAAATTTTTTCCAGTTCTTTTAGAGGATCGCCATTGGTATCAATAATGACAATTCCTTCCTTAACATCAACAGGCTGCGCCTGCTTCTTTTCCGTGGGCTGTTCAGCCACGGTTCTGGATCCCGCTGTCTTTGCTTCAGCCTGCTCATCTTCCCAAATCTTGTTTGTTCTTTTCATGTTTTGGGCATTGGTGGATGACAGGACAAGTCTGGCTCCCAGGCCCCGTTCACGATAAGGTTCAAATTTGCCGTCAGAACCCTTTTTAAACATCAGGAGTTCCTGTTTTTTGCCTGGAGCCATGGCTGCTTCATCATCGTTAAAGCTTCCACCCTTGCGGATGATTCCCCCTTCTGAACCATGCAGGCGGTTTGTGACTACTCCCGATGGGTTTTTATCCGCAATAGTGTATCTGAAGCCTCCCTGCACCATTTCAGCCGCATTTCCGCTTATGTCATAAAGTTTTAGAATGGTAGGCTGACGCGTGCCTATTTTCTTTATTTTTTCTTCTCCAAAGACCGCATAATCCTGAACGGGTTGATCAACAAAATCAACTCTCTGGGCCGCAGGAGCGAGATCTCCGCCACGCGCCGCGTATTCCCATTCCTCCTCATTCGGAAGGCGCAGAAAGGCAGGTACGCCTTCAATGGCGGGAACCATGTCGGGGTGATTACTTAAAAGCCAATTATTGTAGATGCGTAAAAAGTTTTGCAGATCATACCAGGAAATATTTGTTTTTGGGAGTTCAGGAGCGTTTCCGGATTGGGAGGATTCCTGATTTTCTTCCAACCCCATCACAGCGTCCCATTGCCCGTTTGTCAGTTCATATTTTCCGATAAAGTAATACAGGTTATCGCCCGACTCATCCGTAGGTAGTTTGGATTGCCAGGATTTCGGCAAGTCCTGTTTGCGGAATGGCGCTCCCACAAAGGCGTCCCTTGACTGTTCATAAAAATCTCTTCTATCGCCCACATTGATCATACCCATTTTAAAGGGCCGCTCTATGGTAAGAAATTTGCCACTGTATGATAACGGTCGCAAGATA
>CAYNKM010000409.1:0-1970 GCA_964397795.1 uncultured Desulfovibrio sp.
AAAAGACTGCTGAAGAAGCTTATGATCAGGTTTCCATGGCCATATGGGATGAGCGGTTTATAAAAACGGCTGAAGATGCATACGCGTTGACCGTACGGGCTTTGGGTTACTGATTATGAAAGGGGAGTTCCGCAAACAGGCAGCCGAGCTTTTGCGTAAAGCTGCTCAATCCATCCGCACCCTGGAAAGGCAGCCAACTAACCGCGCAGTTATAAATCTCACCAAATTGGAGAAGTTGCATGGAAATCGCGGAAACTCTTCGCAAGCTTGCCAGTGATTTACGCAAAGTAGCGGAAGACTTTGCTGATGAGGCTCATATGGAAGAGCTTGATTCCGGCATGATCAGAGATTTTTTAATATTTTATGGAAGGCGTGATTCCACAAAAGGAGCAGCCAATGGATAATAATGAATCCACGGCTTTATCTCTTATTGAGATTGCCAAAGGTATGGAAAAATTGGCGGAAGCTATTGAGGCTGAACCCAAAGTGGAAAGTAATGCCCACACGTCATTACCTGATTATGGGACACTTGGGACAGTGACTTCTGCTGGCACTGACCCATTGACGGGCTTTTTGCTCAGTTAACATATAACGAGGGATAAACAATGTCTTATCAAATTCGCAAAGGGTGGCCAGCGGAAGCCGCAATTGATGAAATCATGGTGGCCGATGATGGCGAGGAAATCACCCCCGGTATGATTGTGACTGTGGAGGGGGGAAAATGCAAGGTCGCAAATTTCACAGGGGCGGCAGCTGCTACTGATCCAATGGTGGCGTTTGTCATATCTGGTGAAAAAGTTCGCGGGACTTTCACCGGCCTGATGAGCCAGTGCATTATCGAAGTTGATGCCGATCATTATGAGGCCGGCACTTATGTTCCTGGTGATGCCCTTACCGCCAAAAATGGCAAGTTTGCCGCAGCTGGCACTTCCAAGGCGATTGGCCGCGTTATGAATTTTGACGCCGGTTCCAATATTATGCGCCTTATGTGGCATGAATCCAAGTAGACAGGAGAGGGAAATGGCAAACGAAACCACCAATGTAAGTATTGAGCTTCTGAACCGGTCGTTCTGTGACAAGGTATTCAACGGCCAGATCAAGGAAGCGCAGGAAAATTCTTCTTTATATATTCGCCAGAAACTGTACGAAGATGGCATCCTTCGTCGCCTGTTTGAATCCCGTACGGTAATGGCCGATGAGCTGGATCCCGAAATGGATACAGATAATCCGTCCATCATAGTGGAAATCGAGCCAGACGCGCCCGCCGCCACCTTTGTGCCTTTTCCTGGCACAGGTGATCGAGATTATTTCTACGGAAAACGTTTTCGTGTTCCGTTCGGGAAGGTTGAATCCGTACGTGAGAGCAAAAGCAAATTTGAGCTGATGACAATCCGCATGCCCATTACTGAATGGCTAAAGGAGCATCAGGTCAAAAAAATCCAGGAAGAGGAAGATAGACTCTTCATTGAAACCTGCGCCGACATTGTTGATAAGAATAAAACTGATCAGCAAATCACTGTCGCGATGTCCGCGAACACTTTCAAAGACGCGTTCACTGAAGGATGGAAAGCTCTTACCCGTATGCGCCTGCCCCAGGGTAAAGTGCTGATGCACAAAAACACCTATATTGACTCCCTTAAATTGAAGACCGAGGACATCGGCTTTGCTCCGCAGGAACAGCGGTTCAATAGAGGACTTGATGGCGAGGATACCTTTATGGGGAGTCCTGTCGTCACAACCATCAAGGATAATCTTGTAAAGGAAAACGAGCTGTATTTCTTTACCCAGCCCGATTATTTCATCAAGTTTTTCTTCCTGCAAGACGCCACACTGTTCCTCAAAACGGAAGCCGACATGATCCATTTTCATACCTACGAGGCTCCCGGAATCGGGATTGGCAACACCCGAGGCGTAGTCAAAGTTACCCTGGAATAAATCCGGGTAATGCCCCGCCACGTGCGGCCTCCACT
>CAYNKM010000410.1:0-1967 GCA_964397795.1 uncultured Desulfovibrio sp.
AAATGGAGGCGCGAGTTGCTGAACGCAAGGCAATGATTAAGCAACAGATTTTGGAATTGCCTGATAGACAACAGGAAATGCGGGAATTACATAATCAGGTAGCCAATAAATTTGGCCCAGCTGTGGGGAAAATGAATAAAGATGCATAGCGACTTTGATGAGGCAATTCTGGAATCAGCTATTGCCACCCCCTACAATGTGGAAGAGAATATAAAACGTGGGAAAATAGCCATGCAACACGTCATTGCAAGCCATAAGTTTGAACCGCGTGCTATGTACAGGAAAGATATTGGCTGGATTGGCTTTGAATGGGGAGAACCGGGCGTATTTCCACCAAAATGGAAAAATAGGGAACGGGCGCTTAATTGGTGGGATCACCTGAAAGATAAATATTCATTATTCAAAAAAGGCTATGGAATAAGTCATATTATCGCTAAACGCGATTGGGAGGGCCAATTTATAAAGGAGTTTTTAGGACAAAAAGGCATGGATGTGGCATATAAAATGGTTGATGTGATTGCGAGAGGAAAATCAAGAAGAGAAGGACAATATATGTTTTTGGAACATGCTGGTTACAGGGCTATATTACGTAAGCCAGCTCCAAAATATAAAGAAGCTAAAAAAGATGAAGACTGGTTATTGACCGGCTATAAGATCAATACGTCAGGATATGAGTTTGTATTTGAATCTGCGGATGGCATGGCGTTACAGACTCCCCCTTTTAAAAGCCCAGCTGCAGTGGCTGTTCTACGGCATCCCATGCCTACTTGCTTGAAGCCTTCTGGTACTCGTCAACAAGCTGTTGCCGCAAATTTCAATAAAAGAATAAGCAACAACTCCCATGAAGTCAACATTGGCTGGTTGCTTGATTTATAAGAGTGCTATCAACCGCTAACAATTCGCGGCGTTAGTGATTTCCAATGTTTGTGCAGTTTATACGTATAAAAAACATGACCATACTTAAACGGAAGCAAGATAAGATATAATCATGCCCAAAGCTCCTGACATTCTCTCCGATCCGCGTTATGTCCACTTCCGTGGATGATACTATGACAATTTTGAAGATTATGTTCTGGAAAACTGCAATGTAACTCCCACCTGGCAGCAAGTAGAATTTATGAGAGCTTGCCAGCGTCCTGGCGCAAGGGTTGCGGTTGCTTCTGGCCATGGCACTGGCAAGTCTTTTTTACTGGCGTGGCTTCTTGACTGGAATATGCGCGTTTTTCCCCATTCCAATGCAGTTTTGACTGCTACCAATATTGAACAGGCCAGATCGGTTGTCTGGAAGTATCTGGACGGCGTTATTGAGTGCATGGATGGTCTATATCCCTGGATGGCAGGATATTTTGTGAAAGAAACAAGACGGTATTTTGCAAGGCCGTTCAAGGATTCCTGGTATGTCCTGCCCAAAACCGCCAGCAAGAGCGCTCCTGAAAACCTTGCAGGCCAGCATAACAACAATCTGTTAATCGTAGTGGATGAGGCCAGCGGCGTTGATGATGCAATTCATGGAGTTTTACGCGGCGCCCTTACCCATAGGCGTAACAGATATGTAATGACTTCCCAGCCCACAAGACCAGCAGGCCATTTTGCGGATGCCATGCGTAAGCTGGTAAAGGGCCAGAATGAGGATGGGATTTATAACGCCATTACCATGAACTCGGAAGATTCTCCTATAGTCTCCCGCGAGTTTATTCTGGAGAAACTACATGAATATGGTGGTCATAATTCTCCTGAATATCAGATAAAAGTCTTGGGCAATTTCCCTGATAATATGGCTGGCTATCTCATACCGCGTAGAATGGTTGAGGAATGTCAGCATTATCAGTTGGAGTTACCGCAAGGCCAATGGGGATGGGTTTTACTGGCAGATGTCGCGGAGGGATTGCACAGAGATTCAAGTGTGGCTCATCTCGTAAAAATATCTGGTGAGGGCAAAGACCGGATAGTGGAAAGCGTGGAGTGCC
>CAYNKM010000411.1:0-1964 GCA_964397795.1 uncultured Desulfovibrio sp.
GTTGTCTCGGTTATCACCCATGACAAAATATTTGCCTTCTGGAACTTTGACGGGCGCGTAATTATCCCTTAAAGGTTCCATTCTGTCCGGATCTGAATGGCGAATAAATGACTCCTTAACAGGCTGCCCATTGCGGTATAACTGCTTATCCCGCACTTCTATCACATCTCCAGGCACGCCAACAATTCGTTTTATGTAGTCAACGCTAGGGTCATTTGGATATTTAAAAATTATTATATCGCCGCGCTGGGGATCATCGCCCTTATATAAATAAGTATCGGTAAAGGGGATCTTTAAGCCATAAGAAAATTTTGAAGCCAGAAGATGATCGCCGACCTGCAAGGTATTCAGCATTGATTCCGATGGAATCTTGAAAGCCTGAACAATAAAGGTACGGATAACAAGGGCCAGGAGCAGGGCAATAATCAAAGCTTCAGCGTATTCTCTCCACACTGATTTTTTACCCTTGCGTCTGGATGGTAAGGTTTCAGGTTTCATAAAAATCCTTTAATGCTCAACCAGAATAGACAAAGGAGGCCAGGAAATAAAAAATTAAACGCCCTATTATAATTATCTATTAATGGAAAATAGGGCAATAGCTTATAATAAAAGCCAAATTTTGCAATGAGCAACATCAATAATAAAATTTCCTGAAAGATGTTGCTGGGGATTGAAACCCTTTTAAAAAGTTTTCATTACCAGAAAAATCAATACGGATTTAAATTAAAATTTTGGAAACCATTGGCCCTGCTATCAGGGATTTACAGGCGAGCGCCTTAAAAGAATTGGCTCTCCCAGGCCCAATTCCCCGAAAAGACCGGCAAGTTCCGCCGCCCTGGCAGATGTGCCGCGTAAACGCACCAATACAAGAAAAAGCTTTCCCTCTTTTTGCATCATGGTGCGCAAACCATGTCCCTCCAGCTTTTCCCGTAAATTATCCACTGTTTTTTCATCCTTAAAGGCTCCGACCTGAAATAAATAATCTTCGGTCGTATCCCCCTTTTCCGCTTCCAGAGTCTGCTTCAGAGAAGGACGGGGAGCTATGTCCGCTTTTTCGGGAGGCGAATCCTGCGCCTCGGCGGTATCCTTTTTATCAGGAGGCTCTTTAAGCCTGTTTAATTGAGCGTTTTCCTCATTGCGCAGTACTTTGGCGAATTTCAGCTCTTCGGCGGCAAGAATGGATTCCTTGGCGCCGCTATCCTCACTGTTTTTCAAATCCGGCATTTTAGGAATATTATGGACCTCCCCGGAATCAGAAACGCTTCTTTCCGCCGAAAAAGATTGCCTTCCGCTCATTACGCCAGCAAGATATGCCACGCCTATTGCCGCAAGCGCCAGAAAAGATATAATTACCAGGGTTTGCAGGCGCAAGCGGACAACCGAACCTTTCCAGTCCCGCTCTTCCTTGCGCCTTTCTCCTTCAGAAGCTGTCATTAGTCGCCTTCCGCAAGCCGCCCTATTTCCTCATGAAGGATGCGTACAACCGCGGAAGCAGCCGCCTTTTCCACCTGAATATTAAAATTGGGTTCCAGCTGATCCAGTCTGGTTTCCAGAGAATCCATTCTTGCCTGAACGCCGCGATCCGCTTTTAATAACTTTTCCAGTTTTTTACCATTTTCAAGGTTGGTCTTGAATAACTGCTCCAGTTTTTCGCCCAAATCAGGTTTAAACGCCTCCATCTTCTTCTCGAGATCATCCAGGCGTGGATCAGCGGCCTCCGGCTTTTCCCGAATTGAAGCCTGTAATTCTGCCAGAGCCTTTCTGGTTTCATCAAGCTTGTCATTTATAGTTGATTCCAGTAGCTCCAGACGGCTCTCCAGCTTTTCAATCCGCTCATCATCCCCTCCGGCCGCTCCCGCGGAATCCTGAAGGGTCGCAAGAACGGCTTCGGACTGATCAAGACGCGCGGTCAGGGAAGGCTCAAGAATATCCAGACGGCTCTCCAGCTTTTCAATCCGCTCATC
>CAYNKM010000412.1:0-1959 GCA_964397795.1 uncultured Desulfovibrio sp.
GAAAGAAGTCTAAAAGATTTGCCGGAAAATTTGTGAGAAAGTATAAATTAGGAGGAAATTTTCAATTACATACCACTTTTTATAAAACCTTATCAAAGGGCGAAGGAAGTTTTCATTACATTTTGGTGGGGTACATTCATTAATTTTGGTAGAGGCAAACTGAGGGTAATGCTCTTTCGTTCATAAGCCTTGTCAGCAATAAGAACTTTCATCTGGTTTTTGCCCGTAAGTTCAGTAGCCGCTTTTATATCTGAAACATATCCGCCTATAATCAAAAAGTCTATCAATTTTCCGTCTGAAGTGCAGAGAAGATGAATTTTCGCCGTTATTCCACCTCGACTTTTACCAGGCTGTCTGGGTTTATTATCTGCCCTCATGCTTGAAGCGCATTACTGAACTTTACAAAATGAGGAATCTATCGTGGTGGTACAACGTTTGGGGAGTTTTCTTGCAAATTCACAAAAGATTGTTTCTATGATGCCCGCCTTCCCCCGGTGTCTGAATCTGGAATAAGTTGGATATGATTTTCCATACAATTCAGGTATTCGCGTCAATACTGGACTTAATCTTATAACCCGAATCATAGCGCTTGCGACTCTTAAAGCATCTAACCTTTATGGCAGTTTTTGACAGGAATAAATTTGCGCCTTCTGTAAAACTGCCTTTTTGATATAAGAGGTGTTTCCATTTTTAATCCTCATTGGGAGGGTTAAATGTTGCCTTTGGAAACACCTTTTTTCTATTAATTTTCTAAAAACTCAATGCATACATAACCTAGGTGATTCTATTTATTCCTTATTTGGAGAGTGAAAGGTTATGTATGGAAGCACCTTTTTTCTATTAAATATACAAAATCAATGCAGATAGACCCTACAGATTTTTTCCTAGCTCATAAGCCCTTTTGGGATATTGTGTGCCCTTGATTGCGCCCGCTGGCCACATTCCCGGCGCAATTACGCGGCCCACATCTTGCCAGCCGAGATATTCCAGTAAAACATCGTAGTGCAATGCAATGGGCTCGGCCTCCCTTTTAGACGTGTTGGCATAAGTCATAAGAAGAACCGATTTCTTGGGCTTATGGATCTGGCCGTTTATGGCGTAAAATCTGTCTATAACGGCCTTTAGCTGGGTTGAAAGACCAAAATAGTACATTGGCGTGGCAAAACAGACCAGGTCGGCCGGTATTATGTGTTCCCTTACTTTCAAAAAATCGTCATTGAAAATACAGGGTCCGTCCATGTTACAGGAATTACAGGCGATGCATGGATGAACCTCGCTTTGGGCCGCGTCAAACCGATAAACATCATGGCCAGCTTCCGAGGCGCCCCTAATAAATTCCTTCGCCAATTCATTTGAATTGCCATCTTTTCTTGGGCTACCCGTCAAAACAAGTATCTTCATGGCCTTTTTCTCCTTTTCATTATCGCTGGCATACGAAACTGACTGATTCGCCAGTCCGACAAAATTCGCGGCAATACCCGCCGTGACTGCCTTTTTTATAAATTGGCGTCTGTTCACTGGATGTTCCTTTCTCCCAAGACCTGGGAATATAATTAATATGTGGCTTCAGGTTTCTCCCAGACGGAAAAGGACCGAAGCAAGCGACCTGATACCCAAGGACAAGCCGATCTTTCACAAATTTTGAAGAGATAAATCCTTTGAAGCTTCCCTTCAATAGATAATTGTATCAATTTTTTTGTCAGATTCTACCAATTATGAATGTATGACATCAAAATTGATGTAAATTGTCTGCATTATTCATATCTATCAAGTGAAGGCAATTATGAATTTCAAACTTGACTACTGGGTGATATGTGTCGTTGGTGACATACTTATCACAGGATTTTAAAATTGTTTCCAGAATGCCCTGGTTTTAAGGACATGATGGTCTGGGTGGATTTTGGCGGGAGGGATTTTTGGAGGTGGGGTTGAATGATTGTTTTTACCATTGATATAAAC
>CAYNKM010000413.1:0-1955 GCA_964397795.1 uncultured Desulfovibrio sp.
CGGTGGCGGTTTTGCCCTATATCCTGGCGCTAACAATCGCCATCCTGATTATTACTTATGTGCCCATAATAGCCACCTGGCTGCCCGCCGTTATGGGATACGGAGGTTGATTAACATAAATTATTAACTCTGTGTTAAAAATCATCTATTGATGGCAAAGAAAGTTCCAAACTTTAACAAAGTACAATTCTTTCAATAAGCTATATCTAAAAAATTAAAGTTTTTTGAAAAAGGGGGTCTGGGGGACTGCGTAGCCGTTAGCGGCTTTGCTGCTTACGGATACGGCGTACCCCTTGCGGGTAGAAAACTTTTGTTCACAAAAGTTGTCATCCCCCAGAAAAACAACACCTGGTTTGAATAGAACATTAATAATTGCTCAAGGCATGGCGCCGCTTTTGCCAACCCTGCAATCTCCATTTTTGCCTTTTAGGGAAAACAGGTTTATGTCTAATAAATGCTATGCGATTATATTGAACAGCTCTATGACACGTTTTCCGACGCTGTCTGCGTTTCCGACAGCAATGGCATTGTGGTGCTTGTCAACCGGCGCTATTCCGAGCTAACCGGCCTTGCCAAAGAGGAAGTTATCGGCAAGCGCCTTGATGAAATGGTTAAAAATGGCATTTTTGATACCGTGCTCAACGCCAGGGTGGTAAAAAGCGGCGAAAACGTGGCTTCTGTCCAGCATCTTTACAATGGCCTTGTGCTGATGCTGGACGGCCATCCCATCAAGGACGAATCCGGAGAGGTGGTCTATGTCGTGACCATCATCCGGGACATAACGGCATTGGCGGAATTGCGGGAGGCGCTGACAGCCCAGAAAGAGCTTCTGGAAACCTTCCACAAGCATTATGACGACACGGCGAGTCTGGAGATTCCGCAATACCCGCGGGTTTTGCACAGTGGCGCGATACGCCGCGTATATGGGGAAGCCTCCGCCATCGCCAAAACCGACGCCACTATCCTGCTTCTGGGAGAAACGGGAACAGGCAAAGACGTGATAGCCCGCCATGTCCACAATGAGAGCGAGAGGGCAAACGGCCCTTTTATCAAGCTGGATTGCGGGGCCATACCGGAAAATCTGATAGAATCCGAATTGTTTGGCTATGCCCCGGGCAGCTTTTCAGGCGCGAGCAAACAGGGCAAGGCCGGCCTTGTGGAAGCGGCCAACACGGGGACTCTTTTTCTGGATGAAATAGGGGAATTGCCGCTTTCCCTGCAATCGCGGCTTTTGCGCGTGCTCCAGGATCGGGAAGTCATGCGGATTGGAGCGATCACGCCCAAAAAAGTGGATGTGCGCATAATCGCCGCCACAAACAAGGATCTGGAAAAGGAGATGCGCAAAGGCGCCTTCCGCATGGACCTTTATTACCGCCTGAAAGTCGCCGTCCTGAATCTGCCGCCCCTGCGCAAGCGCAAGGCGGACATTCTGCCGCTGGCCCAGGGTTTTTTAAATTATTATGGCAAAAAATATAACAAGACGGCCCGTCTTTCCCCGGAAGTTGAGCAGATTCTGGAAGCGCACAGCTGGCCGGGCAATGTCCGGGAACTGGAAAATTTAATCCAGGGAGTTCTGCTTAAATGCAAAAAGGGCGTCATTGAAGCCGGGGATCTGACCAGCATCGCCGATAAAGTCCCCTTTATCGAGAGGGAAGCCCCTTCCCTGCCCATGCCCCGCGCGGGCGGTCCGTCATTTAAAAGCGTAATCCACGATCTGGAAAAAAAGCTTATTGAGGCTGGCCTGAGGACATACGGCACCATGGAGGAAGTCGCCAAAAATTTTCAGATGGACAGAAGCACGATTTTTAGAAAAATGCGACCGGGCAAGGCGGAGATGAAGGAAGAGGAATAAAGGCTTTTATATTATCCTTTCAATCCTGAATGGGAAATCTTGTTACAGAAAATTTATTTACGGGATAAATCATGCGAATCTCATTTATCGGTCTTGGCAATAT
>CAYNKM010000414.1:0-1934 GCA_964397795.1 uncultured Desulfovibrio sp.
TCTCGCTTCGGACAGGGGAACAGGGATAAGTATATCCGGTTTGGACAGACATTTTGAACTTTCCAGAAGTAAATCGGCAAAAAATCTTGTTAAATATAAATGGTTGGAATATTTCAACGCGAGAATACAATCCCGTAATTTTCCCGAATAAATTCCATAACAGGAAAGTTCTTTCCAGGGGGGCGGATTGAGCGAACATTCAGGACAGATGGATTTGACGCCTGAATCATTTTTATTCTGGTAGGGAAGGCCGCATTGACCACAGACTGTAATATTGAATAAGGGGAATTCTTGTTGACATGATGGACAAACCAAAGATGAAGGGAAATGGTGGTTTTTATATATGGAAACAGGAATAAAAGGTTCAAGACATACAAAGCATCGTGTTTCTGAAATTCCCAAATCAGAAATCCGATTGGTGAGAAAATGCCGGATTAAGGAAAGGCATGCCTGAATTTGATTAAAGCTGACCATTCAATGTAATATATTTTGCCCAGGCTATGCCTTTTATATATAAAAATTCCCTGATAGAAGGATTGTTTTCCAGCTGCTTACGATTTTCCAGTCCCTTAAATGCGTATCTGGAAAGAATACTACTTCCAAGTGTTTTAAAAAAATAATAAAAACTTAATGTTGGGCCAGTAAATAGTTTTTCCCCTCGTCTTCTTCCAGCCACGAGCATGATAATCGCCGGTGGATATTTGTTCCTGATATTTTTATTCCATAATGCCTGTCCCCGGTTTATAAAGGCCGTACAAATTACAGGCAGGGCATAAAAATATACCGGAGAAATAAAAACAGAGAGAGATGAGTTTTCCAGAAAGGAAAGAAGATATTCAAAATTATCATCGTAGCGGCATTTTGTCAGGGGATTTTGACAAGCCTGGCAGCCGCTACAGTGATCTATTTCATAATCTTTTAAATCAAGCCTGGTGAAAGGGAAGGTTGCTTCTTCAAGGCCTTTTATAAAATATTCGGCAAGCTTGTCGCATACTCCCCTGGTGTGGGGGCTGCAATTTAATACAAGAATATTTTTCAAACTAGGAATTCACCACAGAATGGATTTTCCTTTTTTTCCATGCCGATATTTGTAGCCGGACCGTGGCCTGGATAGACAGTCGTGTCATCTGGAAGGATGAATAGTTTTTCATGGATGGATTGCAGGAGCTGTTTATGATCTCCCAGAGGGAAGTCGGTTCGGCCTATTGATCTGTAAAAAAGCGCGTCGCCAGTAAAAACACATTTTTGTTCAGGAAAATAAAATGAAAACCCGCCCGGAGTATGTCCCGGAGTTTCAAGCACGTAGCAGGTCATGCCAGCAAAAGAAGTTTTGCCGGGAGAAAGCCAGATGGCGTCAAACGCTTCCACTGGAGGCATACCCCAGATACCTCCCTTTCCCGCTTCGCTTTCCCAGATAACCTTGTCGTTTTCTGGGGCGTAAACAGGAGCGCCCGTACTTTTGGCAAGGTTTGCCACGCCATACATATGATCAAAATGCATGTGGGTGAGAAGAATGGCTTCAAGCGAAAATTTGTTTTTTACCAGATATACGATTACATCTTCAGGAGAGCCGCCCACATCAATGGCCAGGGCATTATTACCATTATTGATGACATAACAGTTCGTGCTCAGGGGACCTAGCGGAAAAGTTGCTACTGACATGATAATTCCAGATTTGTTTTAACTTCTTCAAAACTCAATAATATTATTTTTAGGTTAAAGCCGCAAGGATATTTATATTACAAATTCCCTATTGATTTTATAAAATTTCTAGACTTATTCATGGACTGAAATTAAACTTGCCTGATGAAAAAAATATTGAAAAATTATTCATTGTCCAGATTGGAATTACTGGAAATGGAACAGGATTTGGCTGAAATATTGAAAAAATTTCTTATTTTTTCCAAATTAAGCATATACTTTCCTTCCTCAAG
>CAYNKM010000415.1:0-1932 GCA_964397795.1 uncultured Desulfovibrio sp.
CATGAAAGCTGCCTGTCTTTGCTTGCGATTCTCCTGCTTGAAGCCAGTATTGGTTCAGATGCGGCATATAAAGTTCTGGATAAATATCTTCCGGATTTGGAGCGAATAGCATCATTTAATTTATCCCCCTTTCTGTATATGTTCAAATCGGAAAACCGTGAAGAAAATGAATTATATGCCAGTGTGATAAGGGATTTGATCGGGCTAGATACAAAAAGCGCTTTATTGCAGGATGATGAGTACAAGGACAATAGGCTTTTAGACGGAATATATTCGGATTTTGTTTTTTCGGGCGCGAGTTGTGAATCTGTTTCACCAAAGGAAATGGCTCAAATCGCCCTGGAGAAACTGACAAATGCCCGCATATTGGCCGGGCCGGAAATGCGGCATGAAGCTTCCCTCTCGCCTATTGCCCTTTTGCGGCAATGGAGAGTATCTGCCCGGATTTTTCATAAACGCCACAGACATGAAATCGAAGGCCTGTCCACCGCTTATGGCCGCGGGCTTTCCCTTGCCCAGGCCAGGGCATCCTGTCTCATGGAAATTGTGGAGAGGGCAAGCGCGTATGTTTCCGTGGTGGATGGCGGAGAGTATGAGAGCGGGGAAACTGTCAACCTGAACAGGATTTATCCCTTGCTTTATGCCAGCGCCGAAGATCTGAAGGGAGAAAAGTTTTATATTCCCCCCAATACCGATTGTTATAAGGATATTCCTGTTCACTGGATGGAAGGGGTGAACGCCCTGGGGGAAAAGGTATTCGCGCCGGCCCAGGCTGTTTTTCTTTTTTCCAATCTGGATGAAGCCAGTATTTATGAACAGGATGCTTCCACCGGGCTTGCGTCTGGGGATAGTTTCGCGCACGCAAAGCTTGCCGCCCTCACTGAAATACTGGAAAGGGACGCCAACGCGACTGTCCTTTTTAATCAGCGGCAATGCTTTATTCCCAAAAGCAGAGACGAGGTTATTCAGGGTCTGCTGGATGATTACAGATATAAGGGGATATATCTGATTATGCAGGACATTGGTGGTGAAACAGGTTTTCCTGTTTATCGTTGTATTGTCAGGGATCGGGAGGGAAAAGCGCATTATGCGACAGGCGCGAATCTGAACGGAAAGGCCGCCGCGCTTGCGGCCCTGACAGAAACTCCCTGGCCTTATTCCTGGTCAAATCCTTATCCTTCACAAAAGTTTTCCTCACCCCCTTCCGGCGGTATTCCGTTCCGCTTTCTGGAAGATTTACCCGATTACAGTTTAAAAAGCGTTCATGCAGATTTGGCGCTTATTGAAAAACTTTTATCCTCACAAGGCAAAAGTCCCGTATATTTTGATTTAAGCAGGACTGATATCCAGCTTCCGGTTGTTCGCGCTTTTATTCCCGGAATGGAAACCAATTGCGAATACGACCAGTTTCACTCCCCTGGTCCCCGTTTTTTCATGCGAAATTATCATATTTTAAAAAATGCTTTAAAGTAGCGACTGGATAATAAAGGTAAAGCAATCCGGAATTTTGGTTGGTCCTTTTAGGCCTATTTAAGACAAGCGAGAAAATATGGCTTCATGTGAATCTTATTTGCAGAAAATACTTTTAAGCCGGGTGTACGATGTCGCGGTGGAGACTCCTCTTGAGGAGGCGGATACTCTTTCAAAAAGGCTTGGGAACAGAATTTTATTGAAGAGGGAAGATCTCCAGCCCGTTTTTTCATTCAAGCTTCGCGGCGCCTATAACAAGATGGCCAAATTGAGCAAGGATGAGCTGGCAAGGGGGGTGATAGCGGCCTCTGCTGGCAATCATGCCCAGGGCGTAGCCCTATCCGCGCGCGAGCTTGGCTGCAAGGCCACTATTGTAATGCCGGTAACCACGCCCGCGATAAAAGTTGAGGCGGTGCGAAGACTTGGAGGACAGGTGGTATTGCATGGTGAGTCTTTTTCTGA
>CAYNKM010000416.1:0-1932 GCA_964397795.1 uncultured Desulfovibrio sp.
CGGCGAGTGAATAAACTCTATGCGCGCTATTAAACGAATAATTTTCCCAGGCGACAGCGCAAACCGTATATGATGAAAGGCAGGAACAAATATAGTTTGACTGAGCGATGTAACGATCAATATCGCATACGCCTTTCCTTTTTCTTCCTTGTCCGCAGTCAGCGCAAAAAATTAGCGCGCCGGTTTCGGAAAGCGCGCACAAGCCTGTATTTGAAATGGAGGGGTCAATGCCTATATAGGCTTTGGGTAGGGCCTCTCCAAACTCTTTGCCGTTTACAGACTTGGGCATGACTTACGTCCCTGCCGAAAGACTTCATCTTCCCAATAACCACGATTACCACAAATAAAACAATACCATTCTCCATCCATGCCGGACTGCCAAACCGCTGCACCGCAATTGGTGCAGACGTCATCAGGGAGAATGTTTTTTGCCTCTTTCGCTTTACGTCTCGCCCGCATTCGGGCGAAGCTTTCACACACGCTCTTTTGAATAGCCATATCCATTTTATTCAAAAATTTCCAAGTAATGGGTGGATTTACAATGAATAATATTGCTGTGTATCCCCCCACTATTCATGGTTTGGAACGTGTAAAGCGAAGCGCCAGGATTTTTATCACTATTGTTTTGGCAAGTTTCACTTACCTCCTTTGTAGAAGCAGTAGAGTTATGCGGCGCAGCTTAAATCAACAGCTTCACGCAATTGTTCAAGATAGTCGTCCAGGGATTCACCATGATTTTTATACCTTTTGATTGCGCCAAAAATCTTGTCAGTGAATAAGCCCTTTGGGTGAATTTCCTTCTTGTCCAGGAATTTCGCAGCACGGTATAATTTTTCAAGCATAAGACCCTGTTTTGGATTAAGCCGTTTGATGTACTGGATATGACCACGGGCATGCTGACCAAATTTTTCGCCCAAAAGAGTCTGGGATGCGAACTTGACATTAATACCCTGACTGTCAAAGAAAGTTTCGGAAGCGGCTTCCACTCCCTTGCGACACCAGTTAAACAGCGTTGCCCGCAAGCGATCAACAAGGGCAAGCTCCGCTCTGGCCTCGGCATTGAGTACCATTCCCAAAAATTTCTGATGCAGGACAGGATTATTGTCAGCCACCCGCGACCACTTGTGTGTTCTGATACCAACACTACGTAAACGGCTTTTTACCCACTCCTTATAGGAAGTATAGAACCCATCCTGAACAGGCTCATGCACAAACAGGGCTACATTGTCACAGTATCTGAGATAAGTGGCGTTCACATAGGGCCATTCTGTTTTCAGATAGTTTATAATCGGCTGATCCAATAAAAAATGCCCAACTATATTGGATAATACAGGACTTGCCGGAGAGCCTTGCTGAAGGGTAAGCCTCCCATTTTTTCTCACAGTGCAATACCGTCCGACAAGTTTTGCCCCCAACTCGTTCATCCCGCAGCCAACAAGGCAATCCTGGATCATCTCAAGCGTCACGCTGTCATAGTAGTGGCGAATGTCAAATGTCATCAATGTCTCAGCGTGAGGAACCCTCTTTACCACATCCGTTGCTGTAATTCCTTTCCGATAGGCAATTGCGGTATCGTTATCTGGAAGGCTGTCAAAGAGAGGCTCCAGAAGAGAGCAGAGGCGTGACTGGACAAAGCGCAGAGAGGGAGCAGAGCGATATACCGCTCTTTCGCCCAATTTGATTTTATGCTGCATTGAATCGCGGTTTTTCAATGTCCAGGCCATGGTCGATGTCTTAACCCCAATGATACTACCCAGCCCATACCAATCAGTTATCGCGCCAAGCTGGGTTTCGCCGTACATTGTCCTTAATGTTTGCATTTGATTTAATCCTCCCCGAATTTCAGGTAATCAGGCGTAGCTATCTGATTGATGTCATAGTCTAACATTCCCTTACGAAGTTGTTCCGCAATAAACTGGAAAATATACCAGT
>CAYNKM010000417.1:0-1931 GCA_964397795.1 uncultured Desulfovibrio sp.
GGGCAAGCAGTAGAGGATTAGGTAAAGAAGAGGGCTATGCTTTTGGTCTGGAGCCGGGGCTTTGGCTTTTGCGGGCTGCCAAAAAAGCTGGTGTACAGGAACTGACCTATTATGGATTTACAGTAGATAATTGCAAGCGTCCCCGGAAACAGGTACAAGCCTTTTCGGAAGCTTGTATCAGGGCAGTTCAAATGATAGAGCAGGAGAATGTACAATTATGTATTGTAGGCAATACGGATTCTGCCTGCTTTCCAAAAGAATTATTGGCTTATACCGATAGGGGGATTTCAGATAATCCCTCGCTATGTCCTGAAAATGGGACGGCGCTAAAAAGTTTGCCGCCGAAAGAGAGAGAAGATAATAGGATGCGGGTGAATTTTCTGGTAAATTATGGCTGGGAATGGGATATGAAAAATGCTTGGGCATCCAGAAACATTCCGCGAGTGGACATGGTGATCCGCTGGGGTGGAATGTGCCGTTTGTCCGGTTTTCTTCCCATTCAGACAGTATATTCGGATTTTTATATTATTCCGGATTTGTGGCCGGATTTTCGAGAGCAGCAGTTTGAAGATGCTCTGGCATGGTATCAGAAACAGGATGTAACTTTGGGCGGATAAATGCTTATGGCAAGCAGAGTTTTAGGATTAGCGTATATGAAAGACTGTTGATTCACTGTAAATCAACAGTCTTTTTTGCTCTTTCTCGAGATAGGATAAACGCATCAATTTTTATTGCGCTTTTTATAACGAATTCCAATTTGTGGGTTTCTCATGTGGACAGAATTCCTCCAGTTGTTTTCCATGAATGATTTTAATGCCCTTTTCTATAGGAATTCTTTTCGCGCCCAGTTGCGTCGCCGTTTCAGCGGTTCTTGCACTTCATAAGCCAGTATGAATGCGCCCCGCGAACGACTGTTTGAAGTGTCCTGCGAAGAGCTTATGGGCAAATTTTCTGTCCGACAGTATTTTACCAATTTTCTTTTTTGTGGCAACTTTACGCTTGCACAGATTGCAATTTCCCTGCATTTCTCATCTATGATTACGCGCCACTCTCCAAAACTCGTTTCGCTCAGACAGTTGTTCTTGGCGCGATTTGATGAGAAATCGCAGGGAAAGCAATCTGTAAGCAAGCTATGTTGTCTTTCACAAAAAAGAAAATTGGTAAGACATCTGTCGGAAACAAGATATATCCATAAGCCCTGCGCAGGACACAAGTTTCGGCAGCGGGGGCGCAAATCAAACATACTGGCATGAAGTGCTAGAACCGCTGAAACGGCGAATTCGCACCAGCGAAAAGAATTCCTATAAAAAAGGGCGCAAAACTTTCTATGGAAAACAACCGGAGGAATTCTGTCTTAAGGATGAGAAACACACAAATTGGAATTCGTTTTAAGCGCAGTAAAAATTGATGCCTTTATCCTGTTTCTTGAGAAAATATTTTGCCGCTATGCAACCGATAAGAAAGATTTTTCGTCATAGATAGTGAAGAGAAATTTGTAAGGAAGGGGGAAAGCATGTGGAGGATGAAGAGATTATTAATCTGCTTTTTGCCAGGAATGAAGCAGCGCTCTCGGCTCTGGATGAAAAATATGGCAGCCATTTATATCGTTTATCCATGCGGATTTTGAATAATCGGGAAGATGTAAAAGAATGTATCAATGATACTTATTTCGCCGCATGGAAATCGATTCCGCCGGAGCATCCGAAATCTCTGGGAGCATGGCTGACCAGGGCGCTTCGCAATCTTTCGATTGATAGGTATCGCAAAAACAATGCGGAGAAACGAAGTGCTTTGCTCACTGAATTGACGAAAGAAATGGAAGAGTGTATTCCGGCGAAAATGGGGGAGAGGGAAGAGAATGTACTGACAGAGAGTATTCAGCTTTTCCTGGAAAAGTTACCGAGAGAACAGCGTTATATTGTTTTGCGGAG
>CAYNKM010000418.1:0-1929 GCA_964397795.1 uncultured Desulfovibrio sp.
CTGTTTTCAGATATTCTGGATGGATCTGCGTAATCGCTGGTCAGGGCATGCCAGTCGGCTACAAAAAAGAAGGCGTCATGGCTTTCCTGAAGATCCAGCCAATTTTTTATTACGCCAAAATAATGACCGAGGTGCAGGGAACCTGTCGGCCTCATTCCCGAAACAGTTCTTGGCTTTTCCATCATTTAATTTTTTCCTTATCAGCTAGAAACCAAGCAGGGTGTAAATGCCAATCGCGCTCCCGCGCACAAGCGGACCAAGAATTTTGCCAAGAATTCCGGTAAAAAGAAGGACAATAAGAATAATAAAACCATATTTGCCCGCGTTCATATAGCTTATTCCCATTTGTCCCGGCAGGAAATAGGCAAGGATTTTACTGCCGTCCAGAGGTGGGACAGGGACGAGATTGAGCCAGCCAAGGCTTAAATTGATAATGACGCCGGCCTGGAGGGACTCCACAAAAAAGCGGAAAATCTGGCTATTTTCCCACTGTTTTACAGGTAAAAAATGAATGATAAAGAAGAGGCCAAGTCCGAAGGCGAAGGCCAGGAGAAAATTGGTCACGGGCCCCGCAAGGGAGACTAGCATCAGATCCCTTTCCTGATGTTTGAAATAGCGGGGATCGACCGGAACTGGTTTTGCCCAGCCAAAAACATAAGAACCTGACAGGCTGGTAAGGCCAAATACGAGCAGGCCCATGGGATCAATATGGGGAATGGGATTCAATGTCAGGCGGCCAAGCATGTATGCCGTTGGGTCGCCACATTTGCGGGCAACCCAGCCGTGGGCAACTTCATGCAGAATTATCCCGAGAAGGGCAGGGACAAGAGAGATTGCGAAGATGTGGATAATTTTGCTAAAATCAAGATCAAACATAAGCTTATATAACATGTAGATAAGCCCCTGTCGAGACGGAGGAGACTGCTTTATTTTATAAGGGGATTCCGCGCTATCATATTTATTTATATTTTAAGGAATAAAGAAGAGAAAATGGAAAATTCAATTATCGCCGTTATTATGGGTTTTGTTGAGGGAATAACAGAATTTCTCCCCATATCCTCATCGGGACATATGGCCCTGGTTGGGGAATTGCTGAATTTCAAGGGAGAAAAGGCGGCCTCGTTTGAAATAGTTATCCAGCTTGGCGCGATAATGGCGGTGGTTACAGTTTACTGGTCCAGATTCTGGGGCTTGCTGAATTTCAGGGATAACAGGGGCTTTTCAGGTTTGCGGGGAATATGGCTTTTAATCCTGACAACCGCGCCAGTCTGTGTGGCAGGTCTTATTCTGCATCCCCTTATCAAAAAATATCTCTTTGGGCCGGAAAGCATTTTTTATGGCTTGATAACCGGCGCAATCTGCATGATTTTAACCGATATGAGACGCTATGAGCCAACGTGTCAGGAGTTGAGTGGCATAACCCCCAAAATTGCCCTGGGCATAGGCCTGGGGCAATGTCTGGCGCTTTGGCCCGGGTTTTCCAGATCCGCTTCAACCATCATGGCCGGCCTTTTGATGGGCTGCAAAAGATCAGTTTCGGTGCAATATTCATTTATAGCGGCGGTGCCGGTCATGGTTGCCGCGACCGGATATGATCTTTTTCGTAATTTTCATCTTTTCACCCAGGCGGATCTGCCTTTGTTTTTAATCGGCATGCTTACCGCCTATTTTTCAGCTCTTGTCGCTATCCGCTTTTTTATCGCGCTTCTTGGCAGGGTCACGCTTATTCCTTTTGCCATATACAGACTTGCCCTGGCTCCGTTCATATACTGGTTTTTAATAAAATAAAAATTTTTAGCCATATACCCCTTGCCTTATTTCAGGATTTGTTTTAATTATATAGTTCTGGTATGGCAAGGTAGCTTAGTTGGTTAGAGCGGGCGGTTCATACCCGCCAGGTCGAGGGTTCGACTCCCCCCCTTGCTACCA
>CAYNKM010000419.1:0-1925 GCA_964397795.1 uncultured Desulfovibrio sp.
GTACAGCTACAGCCACCTCAACCGCCGTATTGACATCATCAGGCAGATGAGTAAGCCCCAATAGACTCTGAAATTATATTATATGCAGTCTTAGACTACACAGAAAGAAGCGTATCTTTTGCCAGGTACGCTTCTTTTTGCACTAAGACCCTGACTCATAGAATATTATACTGCTGATATTTTATGAGTCGGGACCTTAATAAATATTTGTTGATCGTCAAGAGAATATTTTTTGCAAAATTCGGGAATATTTATTAATTTTGCGATCCGACATAGCTGTTTCCGACACAGCCATGTCGGAAATGACGGTGTCGGAACTAAGATTAGAGTTATGAAGTTTTTTGATAGGGAGAAGGAAACGAAGATACTTCGTGAAGTAAAGGAATTCAGTGAGGAGAATGCTCAATTTACTGTCCTTACTGGACGACGCCGTGTCGGCAAGACATGGCTTGTAACTCATGCCTATCCCCAAGATGAAATGCTATACTTTTTTGTAGCACGGAAAGCTGAAACTGAATTGTGTAAAGGTTTCGCTAAGGAAATTGAGACAAAATTGCATATTCCCGTTCTGGGCGCTCCTGAAAGTTTTGCGGAAATCTTCGAATTTCTAATGAAATATTCTCAATATCACCCTGTTACCCTTTTCATCGATGAATTTCAAGATTTTTTGAGAGTTAATAAATCAATCTTCAGCGACATGCAGCGAATATGGGATCTCTACAAAGAAAATTCCAAAATGAATCTGATTGTAGGGGGGTCAATATATTCATTATTATCAAGAATTTTTAAGGATGAAAAAGAGCCTCTCTACGGTCGACAGTCGAGATTTCTAAATATAAAACCTTTTAAAACTTCAGTCATCAAAGACATTCTACACTCTTATAATCAAGATTACAAACCTGATGACCTTCTTACTCTATATATGTTGACAGGCGGCGTCGCAAAATACGTCAGTTCATTGATGGATACTAAGGCCGTCACTTCTGAGTCAATGATCGAGCGAGCCATTTCCGAAGACTCTCCTTTCATTTTAGAAGGCAAAAACCTGCTTCTTGAGGAATTCGGCAAAGATTCTTCTGTGTATTTTTCCATTCTAAGTGCAATCGCCTCAGGTCGTAACACCCGAAATGAGATAGAGACTGCTATTGGAAAGGAAGTAGGTGGATACTTGTCAAAACTTGAAGATGATTACAACCTCATTACCAAACATCTACCTGTTTTAACACCCTATTCACCCAAAAATATACATTACGAACTTGACGACATGTTTTTCAAATTCTGGTTTCGCTTCGTACATAAGTACAACCATATGCTTGAGATTGGGAAATATGACAAACTAAGGGAAGTCGTTATGCGTGATTACACCACCTTTAGTGGTCATGCATTAGAACAATATTTCCAACAAAAACTGGCAGAAGAAGCTGATATCACTCGGCTCGGAAATTGGTGGGACCGCAAAGGGGAAAATGAAATTGACATCATTACGGAAAATGAACTTGAAAAAAAGATTGTATTTTATGAGGTGAAAAGAAAGAAGGAAAACATCAGCATAGGAGAACTTAAAAAGAAAGCAGAAGCCTTCTTTACGAAAAATAAAATTGCAAGTAATTACGAAATTGAATATCACGGATTGACTCTTGAAGACATTTAGACCCCAGTTCCTGCATAAGCAGGCTGGGAAGCCATAACGCATAAAAGGAGGGCAGCCAATAAGCTGCCCTCCTTCTATTTGGAGTTTTTTCTTATTTCTTTTTTACTTAACCTCTTCGAAATCAACGTCTGTTACGTCTTTTTCATCGGGGTTCGGAGCTTGCTGCTGTGCGCCTGCTCCGGCTGCACCAGCCTGCTGCTGTGCTGCGTAGATGTCCTGAGCTGCTGCCTGGAGTGCATCGCTAAGAGCCTTTTCAGCTGAATCGATGTCTTCT
>CAYNKM010000420.1:0-1924 GCA_964397795.1 uncultured Desulfovibrio sp.
GCAAGAGGGCCATAATCTGGAAGCTGTCCACTCCGACTGTGGTTGACGGGCCAATTGACAGGGCGTTCAAGAGCGCGGAAGCCAGATTTCGCTATTTTGTGATCTGCCCTTACTGCGGCTGTGAACGTCTCATGGATTATGAGCAGATCCGCTGGCCCGATGACGTGCGCGATCCAGTACAGTTGCAATCCCGTTCCCTGGGCTTCTATGAATGTCAGCATTGCCATACCCATTGGACTGATGCCGACCGCGATCTGGCTGTGCGCAAGGGCCAGTGGATTGAAGAAAGTTCCGCTCTGGAAATGTCATGCCATATTGAACAGCATAAGCCAATGACTGTTGGGTTTCATATTCCGGCATGGATAAGCCCATTTGTTTCCCTTTCCGAAATTGCCTCCAAAGCTCTTGAATATTCGCTTTCGCCAACTCTGGAGCTTTTGAAAGACCTGCAAAACAATTACAAGGCCGAGCCCTGGGAGGCGCAATTTGAGCAACGTACGGAAGATGTCATTCTTGCTCTCTGTGATGATCGTCCGCGTGGTGCAGTGCCGGGGCCTCTCATTTTGGATAATGGCGAAAAGGAAGAGCGTGTCTGCGCCTTATTAGCCGCTGTGGATACCCAGCTGCGATATTTCCGCTATGTCATTCGCGCTTTTGGCTATGGCGAATTGGCTGAAAGTTGGCTTGTTCAGGAAGGTGTTGCGCCCAATCTGGAAGCTTTGGATAACCTTTTCTGGAATTCTGAATATTTTGACAGCCAGGGTAAAGCCTATAAGGTATCTGGCGTTATAATTGATGCTATGGGCGAACCGCAGCGCACCGCACAGGTCTATGGATGGGCTGCGCGAAACAGGGGTCGCGTATTTCCATCGCAGGGCGTCCATTCCCCTTCCAGTCCGGTCAGCTTCGCTCCGCAGGAATATTTCCCCGGTCTTAAGGGTGAACGCATAAAAATTCCAGGCGGCGTATTACTACATAAACTTGATACAACCCTGTTTAAAGGCACTTTGGCCAATCGTCTTGCCATTGTTCCGGGAGATCCCGGCACTTTCTGGCTTCATTCCGATTCAGACTCTTTGGCTGCCTATGCGCGTGAAATGACAGCCGAGGTCTGGAATCCGGAAAAGAATTTCTGGGATAATCCGCATGGTCGTCCCAATCACGCCTGGGACTGTGAATACATGCTTCAGGCTCTGGCATGGCTTTTAAATATTTCCAAACGTAAGCGGCCCGCCAAATCCGGAAAAGGCCCATCCAGACAAGCTCCGCCGCCAATACCCCGGCCAGCTGTAAAACAATCTATTGGCGACAAACTTGGCTCTCTGCGCAGGAGGTAATATGGATTCCAGTGAAGACCGAAAAAAACTTAATTGGCGTCAAGCTTGTACTATCCTCTCATGCTCACGCTCCCATTTTTACAACCTGATTAATTCTGGCAAATTGCCTGCTATTCGGATGGGTGCTGTCAAAGGTGTGCGCGTTTTTGAAGATGATTGCATGAAATATCTTAAATCTTGTATAAATGAAAATTATTGTAAAAAATAAGTAAAATATTGATCTTTGTGCGCCTGAATATTTATATGAAGCTACACGTGCTGGCCAGAATTGACCACAAGGCAAAAAGCGAGGGGGATGATGCATTCTGGCTTTTTGTGTATGGCCGCTCAAATTTATATGAATAAGCTTGACGACATGTAAAAGCCTGCTTGTCTCAACTTCTATCCGACATATCTTTGCCGGATTTTTTATTTAAAATGAAAATTTTCGTCCACTACGTCCATGACGTCCATGACGTCCACGACAAGGCCGATTTTAATGTGATACTGTCCTTTTCATGTTCTCCCTTTGGACACGACAGGAACTGCTGGAAGAAATTGCCCTCTATAAAAGGGCTCTCAAGGCTTGTGCTTCCGGCAGCTCCTAC
>CAYNKM010000421.1:0-1914 GCA_964397795.1 uncultured Desulfovibrio sp.
CGCCCTGGGACAGGCTGTCTGGGGAAGACAGTTATATAATTCCGGCAAGATAATCACGTGAGAAAACTTTCTGTTTTTTCCTTACCATCTGTTGAAACGGCGCGGGATAATGAGGAAATGGCAAAACCTCCTTTAAAGGGATTTCCGCCCCGCAAAATTATAAAATTTCCATACTGACGCAATAAAATTTTTAAGCATGTTGACTTTTTGGGATTTTATTCACAAGATAAACAGGTATCCCTCTTATCTTGTCCCGCCATTATCAGGAGGCGGAATCTTTTGCTATTGTCAGAGGGTCATTAAAAATCGCAAAATGTAAAGGAGGACAAAATGTCCAAACTTGTGCCCCCGCATGGCGGGAAAGGTCTTGTATGCCGTCTTCTTGAAGGACAAGCCCTGGAAGAAGAATTAAAAAAAGCTGAAACGCTGCCCAAAATTGAAATTTCTTCCCGCGCCCGTGGCGACCTTATCATGATGGGCATAGGCGGCTTTTCTCCGCTCGAAGGCTTCATGAAGAAGAAAGACTGGAAGAGTGTTTGCGAAAACATGACCCTTGGAGATGGCACTTTCTGGCCCGTTCCCGTCACCCTGGATGTGTCGGCGGAAGAAGCCAAAAAACTGCACCTTGGCGAAGAAGTGGCGCTCGTCTATAAAGACGACATTATTGCCACAATGAGAATTGAAGATATTTATGAAATGACCCAGAAAGACAAGGAATGGGAATGCGAGCTTGTCTTTAAGGGCGAAGGCCCTGACTCCCAGAAGTTCTGGGAAGTCGCCCCCAATGATCATCCAGGCGTCAAAATGGTTCTGAACCAGAAAGAATACAACATCGCCGGCCCGGTCAAAGTTCTCTCCCAGGGCGATTTTCCCGAAAAGTTCCCCGGCGTTTACATGACACCCGCCCAGCTCAGGGAAAAGATGGAAGAACGCGGCTGGCAAAAAGTGGCGGCCCTGCAGCTTCGCAATCCCATGCACCGCTCCCATGAATATCTAGCCAAAATAGGCGTTGAAACCTGCGACGGCGTGGTTATCCATTCCCTGGTGGGCGCTCTCAAACCAGGCGACATTCCTGCCGAAGTCCGTGTAAAGTGCATTGACACCCTCGTGGACAATTATTTTGTGCCCGATTTTGTCATCCAGGCGGGTTATCCGCTTGACATGCGGTATGCCGGACCCAGGGAAGCCCTCCTGCATGCCACTTTCCGTCAGAACTATGGCATCAACAATCTGCTTGTCGGCCGTGATCACGCCGGCGTCGGCGATTTCTACGGGATGTTTGAAGCCCAGGACATTTTCCGCAAAAAACCTGAACCGGCAGAAGAGGGCAAACGCCTCCTTTGCCAGCCCATCAATATCGACTGGACCTTCTATTGCAAGAAATGTGATGGCATGGCCTCCATGCGCACATGCCCCCATGGCAAGGAAGATCGCGTTATCCTCTCCGGCACAAAACTGCGTAAAATGCTGTCGGAAGGCGCGGAAGTTCCGGATCACTTTGGCCGCGAGGAAGTCCTCGATATTCTGCGGGAATACTATGGCGGCCTGAAGGACAAGGTGGAAATCAAGATGCAGCGCGCGGCCTCTGGCGACGCCATGAAATAAATTCAAAAGTTTAAATCTTTATGCGGATTCTGAATATTTCAGAATCCGCTTTTTGCTTTAATCGGGATATATGAAGATCAAATTTACCAGAATCCCCCAAGTCCCGCATCGCGCGGGAACATATTATGCTTTATGGCATATTATGTTTTATGGATAGTGGGAAACATGGCGGATAATGAGTTTGAAACATTGGGCGGCATTGATTTCCAAAGCAGGTATTATGGAAAATCAAGGCTATATCTGTAATGACAATAATCCCAATCCTTTGGGCTGGCCTACCCCGGAATCCGGATTTCTTTTCTGCTCCAT
>CAYNKM010000422.1:0-1912 GCA_964397795.1 uncultured Desulfovibrio sp.
CATGAACAGGTATAAGTTTTTTATGCCTTTCTGGTTAAGGCAGCGGATATTTTAATTTTTAAAGACGCCATCCTGAAATATTCATGTTATCCTGGAAAACTTTTTCATAATATTGGAATTTTCAGGTTTAATTGGAATTAATTACCTTTTTCGTGAAGCAAATTCTGTTTTTCGTCAAGCTTTGAGCTGGAGGATTCATGTTTTCCCTGCTGGTATTCATGTTCTGTTTTTTTATTGGCTCGGTGGTCCTGTTTTTTTATTCCTTGAAAAAAAGGGAAAACTAGTTTAAAAGTCTGGCGGAAGAACATGCCCAATTAAGGGTTTTATTGCGCGCCATGGAGTCAAGGCTGGATAATATGGAAAAATATATGGCTGTGTGCGCCGGATTCAGGGATTCCGCTGGCAAGGAAGAAGGAGAGGGCGGTTTTACTGACAATCCGGATGGACAGGTCGCAAGTCCCGATCCCCTGCTTCACTTAAGTTTTGAAAATCCGGACAAGCTCAGGGAAAAAAGCGACCCAGGCCTTGAGCTATTGCTGGATACGTCCATGGAGGAAGACCAGCGCAAAACAGGTCTTAATACCGATTGAGGCTTTCCAAAGGAAGATCCAAATTGATCGCGGCGGTAACATCCTTTTTTATAAAAATCCGGCTTTTCATGCGTATTACCCGCTTTCATGATTCAGGCCCACTATGAACAAGATTGCCAGAATCTTTCTGCGAATATTCCTTGTCCTCTTATTGACGGTTCTCACCGGTCTTGGGGTTATGTATGTATTTTTACAAAATAACTCCGAAGAGCTTGCCAACAAATATCTGAGTGAAATTTCCCGGACGGCTGGAGTCGATATTTCCTTTAAATCCATTCATGTCACCCTGATTCCCTTGCCCGCGATTGGAATTGGCGATTTAAATATCAGGGGTAAAGGCTATGAATTGAATATCGCCTGGCTGTCATTAAGGCCGGCTTTGGAGAATTTGCTTCATGGAGAACTGTTTCCCGGGAGCATAATTGTTTTACGTCCCAAATTTTACATGCAGTCAGAGGGGATTTTTGATAATCCGCTTGCCTTTGCACAGGAGATGGCAAAAAGATTTAAAAGCGAAAATGGCTCGTCCAGGGAAATTCAGTCAATTATCAGGCAAAGCTGCAATTTGAAGATCATTCAGGGTTATTCCCAGGTATCAGACGCGAGGTCAAAAATCTGGATTCTTAATAATCTTGAGTCCTCGCTGGAACTGGACAGCAATGGCGATCTGTCAGGCAAGCTGGACGTTGGCAATTTCAGGATCTGGGAAAACAAGAAAAATGTGGTTGCCCTTGAATCGGTTAGAATGGAAGGTTACTGTAATCTGGAAAACTTTTTTGAGTACACGAATCGTCTAAATGTCTCGGGGAGATTAAAAACCAGTTATATTCTGAGAAATGCGGATTTTAAGGCTTCTTTTGAATATTCGGATTTGGACTGGTTCTGTAATCTGGATATTCTGGCCGATCTCAATCTTGATGGAACGATTTTGCCTGCAAGTTATAACGGCAGAATATTCAGTTTGGCGGACAGTATGGAAATAATCAGCAGACGCAGCGAATTTACCATGGACGCGGACAGCGGAAAAATGGAATTTAGGTTGCGTTTGCCCATAAAGGAGCTTCCCTGGAATCTGGAGGGAAAATTATTTTTACACAGGGCAAGTCTGACTCAATGGCTTGGTTTTGCCAGAGGTCTTCCTCCTGGTCTTCAGATAGCGCTTGATAATATCAATAACGCCAAACTTGACTTTGTTCTCACTTCCAGATTTCTGAAAGTGGACAATATTGTGGCATCTTCTTCAGGAGCCACCTTTACGGGAACTGGAGGGGTGGCCGATTTTGATCATCCAGTCGTGGCGCTTGACTTGAAATCAAAAAAAG
>CAYNKM010000423.1:0-1911 GCA_964397795.1 uncultured Desulfovibrio sp.
ATGAACGTCCCTGACTTCAAATCCTGCTCTTTCCCTTGTCAGACCGCCAGGACCAAGCGCCGACAGACGACGCTTATGAGTGACTTCAGAAAGAGAATTGGTTTGATCCATAAACTGGGAAAGCTGGGATGTTCCAAAAAATTCCTTGAGAACCGCCGCCACAGGTTTTGGATTGATCAGATCATGGGGCATTAACGTGGAGATTTCCTGGAGGCTCATGCGTTCCTTGATGGCCCTTTCCATACGGACAAGTCCGATGCGATACTGGTTTTCCACCAGTTCGCCAACCAGTCGGACTCTTCTGTTTCCCAGATGATCTATATCGTCAGCGGGGCCGTGGGTATCCTTGAGCTTGACCAGGACTTCAATCGCCTTGAGAATATCATTGTCGCTTAAAATATGAAGATCTTCCGGCTCATCCAGACCCAGGCGCTGATTCAGCTTATACCGGCCCACAACGGAAAGATTGTAATAATCGGGATTACGGAAAATGTTGTCAAAGAAAGATGCCGCGATTTCTGGTGTGGGAGGAGAAGAGGGGCGCAGACGGCGATATATCTCTTCCTGCGCTCTCTGCTGATCCGGAGTATGATCCATCTCCAGAGTATCCCGAATCGAAGAAGAAGTATCCGTTCCGCGGGTATGCAGGACGGGAATGCGGGTTATGCCCATGGAGCGTAAATCTTCAATCATTTTTGGGGTAATTTCCGCGCCTGCCTTGGCAAATGGCTCAATTTCACCCTCAGTTTCCATGGAAGCGTTGGGGTCATACATATTCTCCGCAAGGAAAAGACCATGCATTGTGGTTTCGGGTACTTCAATGGCATCCATTGTCTGGCAAATGGTTCGCCACGCTTTTTTGGTAATGGGACGACCCTTTTTGACAATAACCTGGCCGTCAGGTCCGGTTATATCGACAAAGGCGTTCATTTTGGTCTGAAAATCCGGATTGACTTCCCAGAGAACCTTGCCATCGGCTTCCAGACGGTAATACTCTTTTTTATAAAAATAATTCAGAATCTGCTCATTGGTCATTCCCATGGCCTTGAAGAGAATGGTGGCTGGCATTTTTCTTCTTCTGTCAATACGGACATAAAGAATGTCTTTATGGTCAAAATCAAAATCCAGCCAGGAGCCGCGCATGGGAATGATGCGGCAGGAATACAGGACCTTTCTGCTCGTATGGGTTTTTCCGCTGTCGTGCTCGAAGATTATTCCAGGAGAACGCTGAAGCTGATTGACAATTACGCGTTCTGTTCCGTTTATGATGAACGTGCCTTTTTCAGTCATAAGCGGAATGGTTCCAAAATAAATATCCTGTTCCTTGGCATCCCGTATTGTCCGGTTTCCAGTAGTTTCATCCACCTGCCAGACAGCAAGGCGGACTTTTATGCGCATGGGAGCTTCATAAGTCAGGCCCTTGGATATACATTCAGCCTGATCATATTTTGGTTCCTGAATATCATAACTGACAAATTCGAGGGTGGCCGTCTTATTAAAATCTTCAATGGGAAAAACAGTATGAAAAACACCCTCCAGACCTTCTTCCTTGTTTCTATCCTCTTTTTTCACCCCTTCCTGTAAAAATTGACGGTAGGAATCAATCTGAAGATTGAGAAGATGGGGGATGGGAAAGTCTGTCTTGATTTTACCGAATTGCTTTGTGAGCTGGCTCATGTTCACCTCAAATAAAATAAGGCATTGATTAAATAGACAAGCCCGGTTTGAAAGCCAAAAGCTGTAAATTCAAATAGGGAATCCGGAAAAAATTCAGGTTATCCTGATAAGAAATCCTTGCTCAAATCTTTTTCAGAATATTAATGGCAGTTCAGGCATAAAGAATTATGCGTGCAGCTATTATTCCGAAAGCTGACTGACAAAAACCGGATAGAGATTTATAAAATGTTAGAT
>CAYNKM010000424.1:0-1902 GCA_964397795.1 uncultured Desulfovibrio sp.
CTTGCGCCCGCATCCTCTGGTCGGGGCAGCATATGACTGGCAAAAGCGGCAAGAGCCGGATGTGCCATCATATCCGCTATGGTGTTTTCAGGCGTCAGAAATTTTCCCATATCTGCTCCCAAACTATTTTGGGCATTGACCAGATGCGCGACCAGAGTCGCGGTTAGCAGACAACGCAAAAAACATTCATACCGCCTTGCCCATTGCATAGGCTTCCGCCATTTGGGGTTTGTCCTTTATGGCGCCAGCTTCATATACGCCCTTGCCATAGATTATGCCGCCTTCCCGTGAACCTTGCAGACATTCCGCAAGGCCGCGCATACAGGCCAGTGTGCAATCCATAACGGTAGGTGAATCTTCGGCGGCTGTCATAATATAATAAAATGTTTTGTCGCGTATTTTGAGCCATTGGGCCACTGTTCGGTCTATCACCGCTTTTAGTTGGGCATCAATGGCATAGAAATATACCGGACTGGCCAGGACTATGACATCCGCGGCATTCATTTTGGCCAGGATTTCGGCCATATCGTCCTTGATGACACATACTCCATCATGATTCTTACAATAATAACAGGCAAGGCAATAGCCAATTTTTTTATCACGCAAATAAATCAATTCCACTTCATTGCCGGCATCCTTGCAGCCTCGCTCAAATTCCTGACACAAAAGGCTGGAATTTCCATTTTTGCGCGGGCTGCCTGCCAATATCAAAACTTTTTTCAATTTTGGCCCCCACTTTTATTGAGATTGACATGGAAAAATTCCGCCAGCTTATCAATGGGCAGATATTCCAGTTTGTCATAAAGATCAAAATGGTCCGCGCCAGGCACAATCACAAGCTCCTTCGGCTCGGCGGCTTTCGTGTAGGCGTCTTTGGTGAAAGGCTGGGAATGCGCCTTTTCACCCATGATGAACAGCATGGGCCTTGGCGAAATCGTCTCTATATCATTAAAAGGATAAAAATTCATAAACGCTATGTTGCTGGCCTGATCCGAGCGCGTATTCATCTCTTCCGTCTCGCCCTCTGGCGTGAAACTGCCGCGGCCTCTGTAGAAATCGTAGGATGCCTTTCGGGCAGCCGGGGAATCCTTGTCAATTTTAAACGGCGCTCCACCAATCAGAGGTCGCTCCTGCCCAAGGAAATTGGCAAATCTCTTGCTTGCCGCGTCGGCAATGACCTTTTTGCGCTGCTCAACAGACTGCGCCTTGTTGATTCCACTTCTGCGCATTTCCCCGATATTATACATGCTGACGGTTGCAATGGCTTTCATGCGAGGGTCGATCTTGGCCGCGCTGATCACAAAGCTGCCACTGCCGCAAATGCCGAGAATTCCGATTTTTTCCGGATCCACAAAATCCCTGGTACCCAAAAAATCAACAGCCGCGCTGAAAGCTTCCGCATATAGATCCGGTGCAATGGCATGTCGGGGCGAGCCTCCGCTTTCACCCCAGAATTGCTGATCAATGGCCAAAGTCACAAAGCCTTTCGCAGCCAATTGGGCAGCATATACGCAAGCTGCCTGCTCCTTGCTCGCGCCCATGGGATGGCCAATAACAATGCCTGCAGCCTTGTCCCCGATTTTATCCGGCATGAAGAGATAACCGACAATTTCCATGCCGTACTGATTGTCAAAGGCGACCCTGTACAATTTAACATTGTCCGGAACCTGAAAAGTTGTGAAATCGCGGTTATCGATCTCCCGCATTTGCGGAGGATTGGCAGCCTGTGCCCCATTTTGCGCCAAAAAGGACGCACAAAGTAAAAATAAACCCAAAAGCGTGCATATTTTCCAGTTCATCTATCTCCCCCTGGCCATTTTAATGGCCTTCTCATATTCCGCGTCATTAACTTTGTCAGCCCATTCCACCGGTTTTTCGCCTCTCTCGCTGATGGCCAGATGG
>CAYNKM010000425.1:0-1898 GCA_964397795.1 uncultured Desulfovibrio sp.
GTGAAGTGCATCCGGTGGTTCAGAAGAATTTTGGAATTGGCGAGAGGGCTTATGTGGCGGTCGTTGATTTGGCTGAATTAATCGCCATGCCAAAGGAAAATATAAAATATGCAGGAATTCCAAAGTTCCCTGCGATTGTCCGTGACATCAGCCTGACCATGAAGAAGGAGGTTCTTGCAGGCCAGATTGAGGCGGTGATTCGTAAAAAGGGTGGCGCTCTGGTAGAGAGTTATGAGCTTTTTGATGTCTATGAAGGCTCACAGATTATGGATGGTTTCAAATCACTTGCCTATAAAATTACTTTCCGCGCAGGAGACAGGACGCTGACTGATGAGGAGGTAAGCGGTGTACTGGATAAAATCATTAAGGAATTAGAAACATTAGGTGCTTCCCTCAGAAAATAAGATAATTATTCTTAGCCGAAGTTTTTATTCTATAAGAGATTGCTGTAATCGTAGTGGTTGCCAGCCAAGAATTTGCTATGCAAATTCTTGTAGCGCAAAACGCTGGTTTTGCGCTTTTTTACCTTTACTTAGAAGGAAGAATAGTATATAATGAAGTACCTGAGACAAAGGAGACAGACAGTGTTGAGAAAAGTCAGCACTGTCTTTCACTTTTCTTTGCATTATTAGGAAAGTTCCCGGTGTGTGGTGGTCACCGACAAGAATGGCGAAAAGGAATTTGAGGAGTTTGAAGGGATGAAAAGAATAAATCGGAAGGTAATTCATGTACTTTCGTGGATTGCATTTATTGTATATTTGGTGATGATGGTCTATTTTCTGTTCTTCTGTGAACAGCTTGGCAGGATCCCAAGTGATACCTACCATTATAATTTGAAGCCTTTTGAAGAGATTAGGCGTTATATGGGACATATCTCGCAGCTTGGCTATTTTTATGTTATGCTGAACCTTTTGGGAAATGTAGTGTGTTTTGTGCCGCTTGGTTTTGTCCTTCCGATTCTGTCCAGCCGTAAGTGGGGGGCAGTCCGCATTATTATTGTCAGCTTTCTGGCATCTTTATTAGTGGAAATCACACAATTGGTAACAAAGCTTGGCTCCTGTGATGTGGATGATATTATGATGAACACCCTGGGAGGGCTTTTGGGATATATTTTATTTATTCTTTGCAGGAAGATTTATCGGTCAGGCGTTAACGCAAAACTGAAAAATCACTCTTAATCTGGTATATTCTTCAGGTTTGTGCGCGCACGAGACCTTGCATTATACAAAAATCGTAAGCAAATGAGGTGAAATGTAAAGATGAGGAAAAAAAAGCAGGATGGTTCGTCGCTCCATCTGACAGATAAAAAGCATCCTGTCATGGGAATTATAGCGCTTTTTATTGGAATGAGTTCCGTTATAACATTTATTGTACTTTGTTTTATGTCAAGCCAGAGCCATGGAAAGGCTGGAATACTGATTGGGCTTGGAGGGCTTATTTGCCTGATGCTCAGCCTGATGGGCTTTGCCTTGTCGTGGCTCAGTCTCAAACAGGAGAATATCCGTCCATTGTTCCCGACGTTAGCGGCAATTATCAATGGGCTGTCCAGTGTATTCTATTTTTTGCTGTATTTGTGGGGAAATTTGGTATAGCAGGGAAAAAAACTGTTGACAGAAAGAATTTTTTGCATATAATATTGATTATGACAAAGGCGTCACGAATTATTCGTGGCGCTTTTTCTATTTCCTTATGGCTGTCCGGACACATGCATAGGAAAGGGGAAAGGTGCTTTGGCATAAAAGAACAGGCTGGAGGCTTTCCCGCATGGAAACTATCCAAATAAAATATTAAAGGAATTTGAACAATATGGGACTTGGATAGAATAAAGGAGGCAATGGTTATGTCAGAAGAAATAATAACTTATGTAAATGAAAATATGTTTGGTATCTGGTTTTTAA
>CAYNKM010000426.1:0-1895 GCA_964397795.1 uncultured Desulfovibrio sp.
AAAAAGAATGGACACGTTTGATACAAACTTTTTATAATGAAATTTGGGGCACAAGTGGCAATGCTTCAGCAAGTCTTGCAATTAGTGAAATGATGAAACAATTAAGAGACTTGCAAAACACATGTATTTAAAACTTGTTGGGGTAAATAATGAGCGTATATAATATATGGATGATGGGTCCCAGCCGTTCCGGCAAAACCACCCTCATAGCCTCCATTATTAATGATTTCATGCGAATTTCTGAAGAGGCAAGCCAGAAAAGTGACAGTGTGCTTAAATTACAAGCTCTGGGAGATACGTACGGGCGTATTTCTGACAGAATTGACAGTATCCAGACAGCAACCTATGATGGCAGCTTTGATACGGGGTGTTTGGCGGGAACTCAGGATCATGAAATTTTTAAAACAGGGATAAGCTATCAAAAAAAGGCTATTCCGATATTTGAACCTGCAATAGAAATAAATTTTCATGATTTCCCAGGAGGCTGGTTGTCAAATCCGGATAAAAGACAACAACTAGACTTTCATAATGCAGAAGTATTGATTATCCCCATTGATTCCTCCCTTGTATTTGAAGCTCAAATGGATACAGAAAAGCAGGCGGCAATAAAGCAACTGGAGCTGACATCCCTTCTTGATACGGCTAAAATATGGGCTAATCAGAGAAAAGAACAGAAACGTGGTGGCCTCTTACTTTTTGTCCCGGTTAAATGTGAAACATATTTCAATGATCATGCCAAACTTGGCTTGGAAAAAAACAATTCACGAGCTTTGCATGATAAAATATTTAGCGATCAATTTTTCAAAAATATAAAAGATACTGTAAGAAATATATATCCAGATATAACAGCCTGGTATCTTCCTGTAGATACAGTAGGCTGCTGCTTTATCTCGCGCAAGCGCTGGGAACCCTCTGAAAAATTCGGCAAGGAGCTTAATTTGCGCTACACCATTCCATCAGGCTCGCATTGGACCCCTTATGGACCAGCTCAAATTATGCTGAAAATCCTAGATTTTATCATTGCCAGACATGAAAAGGACAAATCTTTTATGGATGATCTTTTTGAAAAATTGGGATGGAGAACAAATATAGCAAAGAACCTCGAGCGCATGAAAGCGGTTTGTCAATCAGATGCGATTCCGTATCAACGTGGTCAAAAAATATGGTAAATATTTAATTATTGAACTTTTCCGGAAAAAAACATGCTAGCCATATGTACTCGCACCAGAAATGAGGATTATGAGTTTAAAGGAGATATTACCGCATACAATAATTTTAAAGAACGTATAAACCAATATAATTTTTTATATGACACTACCAAACCTCTGATTATCCTTGATAATAAAGATATTTTTATCGCTGGAATTACTACAGGCCGCAAAGATAAGGTAAACACCGTAATCAGATACAGCCTTTTTTATTCTGGTGAAAAATCCAAACTCCTATTTAACCGTTTTCGCGAAGCGTTAAAAAAAGATAGAGCAAAAACGCTTGGTGATAAGCTGGATACCCTTTTCATGCTCAATAACGAGCATAGGGGTTTTGATTTCAATAGTTCTTATGAGGAAACTATTTTACAGCTTCTGGATACAACCCTTCCTAAAAATAATCAGACTCAAACCAGCGATTTTGCCATATGGACCGTATTTTGCCCTTCAGAAAGATCAGATCAGGCATTTGAAAATTTTTTACTTTCCAAACATCGTTTTCTTCCCCCTCATGGAATAATTGAGGTTGAATCCCTGACTCCCTTGGACTTTTCTGCCTTGGCTCAAAAAAAAAACCCGCAGATAGACAGAAGAGTAGTAAAAAATGTCCTAATTCTTTTATTAGGAATTTGTCTGGGATTTTTCGGAGCGAAATTGGCAGATCTTTTTGTGAAGCCTTCGGAATTG
>CAYNKM010000427.1:0-1892 GCA_964397795.1 uncultured Desulfovibrio sp.
GGCGGAATAGTTCTCGATCCCTTTTGTGGAAGCGGCACGACAGGAGTGGCCGCATTAAAACATGGCAGGAAGTTCATAGGTATTGATAGCGAAAAAGAATACCTTGACAGGTTGGCATATCCAAGATTGCAAGAAGTAACGGAGAAAAATTTCCCAAAGAACGCGGATACGTGTTAACAGAATTAAATATAGGTTATAAAAAATGCCTTGCATACCCTGAAACATTGATAGCTAGGGAACGCGGTTTTTCTTGAAAGGGAAACCGGCCTGGAAGAAGATCTTGCCAGACCGGTTGTTGATTCTCAAAATGTGCTGGATATGGCCCGGCGGGTATGTTTGCTCTGCCCGCCCCCCCTGGGTGATTGGCGTTCTGAACAAGGCTATCCAGAAAATTTGATAAATGGTATTCGGCCTATTTCTTGTCCTTGTTCTTTTTATGGCTGGAGCGGAAATGCACTCTCATGGGGGCGTTTTCAATCCCGAATATTTTGCGCAGGGATTTTTCAAGATACCTGGCATATGATTCCGGCACGCGTTCGGCATCGCTTACAAAAAACACAAAAGTGGGGGGCTCTGATTCCGCCTGGGTCAGATAGAAAAACTTGGCCCTGCTTCTTTTTACAACAGGCGGCTGATGTCTGGTAAGAACTTCTTCCAGCGCCCGATTAAGCTTTCCTGTGCCAACCCTTATCTTGCACTCCTGGTTAATCTTTTCCGCCAGGGGCAGGATTTTCCTTAAATTAAAACCTGTTTTGGCGGAAACCGGCAAAACGGGAACATACTGGCAAAATGAAAGAGCGTCTGAAATATCTTTTTTAATTTTGTTTATACCATCGGGAGGAAGCAAATCGCATTTATTCAGTAAAATCATAAAGGGAGTTTTTCTGTTTGCCAGCAAATCCATAAGGCGTTTATCCTGCTGGCTCACCCCTTCCAGAGCGTCTATGGCAAGGAGAGTAATATCGGCTTTTGTTGTGGACTTGATGGAGGAATTGACTGAAAACTTTTCCACTTCGTCGGTTATCTTTGTTCTTCTACGCACTCCTGCCGTATCCACAAACTCATAAATCTTGTCGCCACTTTCAAATCGGACATCCACGCTATCCCTGGTAGTGCCGGCCACATCAGAGACTATCAGCCTGTCTTCGCCTGACAGGGCATTGATCAGGGAAGATTTTCCCGCATTTGGCCTGCCCAGCATGGCTAGGCGCAAAGCTGGTTTTTCTGGAAGTTCCTCGCTCCATTCCTCACCGTTATCGGGAATAAGGCTTGCCAGATCCTCGCACAGGGCATTTATATTATGTCCATGTTCCGCGGAAACGGCCAGAACGGGAAAGCCGAGGGCATGAAATTCGGCCGTCTTCTCATCTTCTTTTTCAATCCCGTCAACTTTATTGACAACGCAGATTACGGGCAGATTTTTTCGCCTGATATGGGCCGCGAGATGTTCGTCAAGAGGCAGAAGCCCATCCTGGCCGTCAACGACAAAAGCGACCGCGGAAGCGGTCTGCAAGGCAGCGTCTGTCTGGTCAAGGATATCCCGCTCAAAACCCCGGATTCCCTCGGGACCTTCGACTGGAATGGAATTCGAGTCAAGGGTAATACCGCCCGTATCTATTATTTCAAACGGTCTCAAGCCCTTTCTATAGACTATCCCTTCCATTCTGTCCCTTGTCACGCCTGGCCTGTCGTGGGTAATAGCCCTGTTACTTTTAATCAGCCTGTTAAAAAGCGTCGATTTGCCCACATTGGGACGGCCAGTCAAAACGATAATAGGCAAGCGCTTTTCAGCTTTATCACTCATATAATCTCCCGCAAACTCAAAAACAGAATTAATGAAATTCAGCACATATAAAAATAATATCTGAAATTAATCCAATTCGGATTGAGGC
>CAYNKM010000428.1:0-1888 GCA_964397795.1 uncultured Desulfovibrio sp.
ACAGGACGATTATGGAGTATAGAACCACCAACAAGCGTCCTTCAATTGATATTGTAGATGACAATGGAGAAATTAAAAAGAGCGCCCGCGGAAGTGGAGACGCAAGTTACTCTCTCCAGGTTGGCTCCATCCTGATGGTGAAAGACTCTGATGAAATCAAGGCGGGAGATATAATTGCCCGTAAACCCCGCGAAACATCCAAAACAAAGGATATTGTCGGCGGTCTTCCGCGTGTCGCCGAACTGTTTGAGGTGCGCAAACCCAAGGACATGGCTATTGTTTCGGAAATATCTGGAATAGTATCCAATCAGGGCGAGAGCAAGGGCAAACGCAAACTGGTGGTTACTCCGGAAATTGGCGATGCCCGCGAATATCTTATTCCCAAGGGCAAGCACATTGTGGTTTCGGATGGGGATTTTGTTGAGGCGGGCGATACCCTGACCGAGGGCTATCCCGAACTACATGATATTCTGCATACCCGCGGGGAAAAATATCTTGCAAGCTATCTTGTGGATGAGATTCAGGGCGTGTACCGTTTCCAGGGCGTGGGAATTGATGACAAGCATATAGAAGTTATTGTTCGCCAGATGCTCAAGAAGCTTACCATCCTGGATCCAGGCGACACCACTTTCCTGGTTGGCGAGCAGGTGGACAAGGGCGAGTTCAAGATCGAAAATGCCAAAATTATTGCCCAGGGCAAGAAGCCTGCCACAGCGGAACCTCTCGTTCTGGGAATTACCCAGGCATCCCTGACAACTTCTTCCTTCATCTCCGCCGCCTCCTTCCAGGAAACGACCAAGGTCCTGACTGAAGCTTCCCTGAAAGGCAAGGTGGATAACCTGCGCGGCCTGAAAGAAAATGTTATAGTTGGTCGGCTTATTCCCGCCGGCACAGGCTATAGGGAATATGTGAATGGAGAAATTGAGGTACCTGAACAAAAGGAAAAACCGGATAAATTCCTGGAAGACCTACAGCAAAATCCGATAATGGTTGACTTGACAACAGAATAAATAACAGGGGCCGGTTCAGAAATGAACCGGCCCTATAATTTTTAAACCTGAAAAACCGCTATTACTTTTCATCCAGAAGGGAAATCGCGTATTTGATCAACTCTATCCCCTCTTTTACCGTATGATGTTTTTTATGCGTATAACATGGATTGATTTGCAAATAATAGGGCTGCCCCAGTGAATAAAGCTTGTTTATAAGCGGTAAACACTGTTCTTGAATATAATTTCCTTTTTCCATGCCAGAAGCGGCTATCACATACATTGTGTCCTGTTTGCGGGTGATAAAATTCACCAGATCATTATAAGGCGTTTCCTGATTATTGAAAACAGGCGAAAAAAATTTTTTATGCTCTTTTCCGTATGTTGAACCCAGTAATTTTGTCTGGGGAACGCTTGAATATATTCCATGGGCCTTATGCAAATATCCATACAAAATGGAGGCATAGCCGCCCATAGAAGATCCATAGCAGTATAAATTGCCGATCTGATTCTCCCTGTTTACAATCTCAAGGATCGCCTCTATCGCGTCTGGCCAGAAAAAATTCCTGTTTTCCCCCAGATACCAGGATCCAAAATTCCTGTAACCAAAATTATCAATCGGACAGATGACATTCCAGTCAATATCTTTAAAAGATGCCGGTGATCTGTGAAAATCATTTCCATGAAAAATAAGAATGGTATCCGCATTGGGAGATCTTGCCTTGCGTAAATACCATCTGATGGATCTGGAGCGAATATGCAGGACGCGTTCTTCAGTGCTCTGAATTTCTTTCCTTTTGTAATTTTTAAATCCCGCTTTGCCAAATAAGGGAAACATCAGTATTTATATCTTCATTACATTTACAAAAGTGGATTTGGAAGATTTATGCCGTAAAAAT
>CAYNKM010000429.1:0-1879 GCA_964397795.1 uncultured Desulfovibrio sp.
ACTGCTGACCTCTTCCGTGTCAAGGAAGCGCTCTAGCCACCTGAGCTACGCTCCTGCTAAATGCGTGTTCTTCTATAGCTCCCCCCAACGCCGCTGTCAAGCCTTTTCTGGAATTACGGCTGCAATCCGGGTTCCTGCGCAACGTGGCGATCCGGCTTTATTTTTATGCCTGATATGCTTATATTCAGAAGCGCCGCAAATTTGACCGCTTTTAACGAAAAACGGTTCAGGCGCCGCCGTAATGAGGCGGAAAAACACGTTTTTTCCATCGAAATGAAGACAACATAACTGAATGAAAATATCATTCCAGGGGATATTATAATTCAGAATATGCTATATCCTTATGGGGCTTTCTATAGCAGATCACGCTTGGAATTATACCTTAACGGCTATGAAAATCCCGACCAGACCTGCCAATGCCCAACCTGGATCTGGCAAGATGCGCAATCGGTCTTTCCTTACCGCCTTGAGCTTATTTAAATAATTCCCGCTCTTGCACTTTCTGATCTACTCTGTCCTCCACTTCAGTGCCCTTTGGCGGTTTGAAATTAAAGCGGCTATTATCGATCCTGGCCTGAGGTTTGAACGATCTGAATGCAACATCATTGGAATTGCCATAAAAATCAATTACATTGGCCCGTTGAATTGCGCAGGAGCCGGGATCGACCCAGATTGCTGCCTCCACCATTTGCGTATTTGGCTCGCGCGGATAGAGAATAAGCCTTGTCAGACCATTCTGGCTCCCACCCGGCTTGATGTCAAAATCCTTGTCCAGTCGCGCCTGCCCAGTCAGAACATTCACGATATTGCGCGAATCCAGTATAAAGTCAGGCGCGTAGCGATAGGCGAGATGCTCATCCGGCAAATAGTCCCAGATCTCCTTCTGGTTAACCACAAGAATTTCTTCATGCGGTTTGGCCGTTTGCCAGCTGTGGACTACCTTCTCATGACTCTAATGCTTCTGCTAAAAGATAAGCAGTCTGATCTCCCAGGTAGTTCTTCAAAAAGTACTCAAGATCGTCGGTGTCAATTCCATTTTCCCTCCATACAACCGTGCTTTTCCTCGGAACGTCGTTTTCCTCAAATTCCTGGAGACTCTGGCAAAGGCCCGCCTTGTAACAAAACACATAATCCCTAAAATCGCCTTCGAGACTTAAGGCTAGAACGGAAAAACATCTCTGGACAAATTCCTCATCATCAACCAGATCTGATGCGGAGGCCTGTTCTATAAATCCTTCCAAAAGGAGGTGCAAGAGGTACTGGGCTATGGCTTCAGAACCGTTAATTTGCAGATACTTTCCGGATAAATATAGAATTCCAAGAATGGTAAGCACGGCATTATCGGAATATACCTCGAGTTCCTCATCCGCATCAAATTTATCAAGCAACGTTTCGCGAAACGCCAGGGCTCCACTAAGTATCTGGATGGCAGCTTTAAAAATGGCCTTATGCTCACTGGCGGATAATTCCTCTTCGCCCAGATCAACGCCTCTTGCCTTTTGCACCATCTCCTTCAAGCGTACACGCAGAGCCCTGAATAGATCGCTATTGATGACATCTGGGCGAGAATCTCTATTGCCATACGTTTTTATTCTGGGTTTTCTATCGGTTCCGTTTCTAAGCCAATTTTGCACAGTTAGGAGGAAATGGTAAATCTCGTCTCTGGACATATCCGCCCCGCTAGTGGAAAACTCAGTACCATTGCCGAATTTTACGCACATCCAGCCTGGCTGCATTACAGTGTTGGCAAACTGTTCAAAAGACATGGAACAACTCGGTGAAAAATCATTGTGCCAGTAAATACCATTTTCAGTAATGGCCATACCACATTTTGCGCTTCCAAAAACCGTAGTGTCTATCAGTGCAATCACAGTTTCAT
>CAYNKM010000430.1:0-1873 GCA_964397795.1 uncultured Desulfovibrio sp.
ATCCTTCTCTGCCCGGTCCATTCCGGGTCTTCAATCACTGCTATGCCGGCTTAAGCCAATATTATATGCGTCTCGTGAGATATATTCTCAAACATACAGCGCTCTCCATCGCCATTTTTTGCATTATGATTACCTCGACCTGGCTGCTTATGCGGGATTTGCCAAGGGCCCTTGTGCCCGAGGAGGATCAGGGCAATCTTGTCTGCCTGGAAATTCTGGACGATGGCGCGTCCATGAATCGCACAATGGCCACAAGTGACATAATAACACAGTACGCGCTTGCCGACCCTGCCATCAAGTCCGTCACCAATGTCAATGGCATGGATGTTACAACAGCCTCGGTAAAAAGCAATTACGCGACTTTTTTTGTTAATCTGGAATCCTGGCAGGATCGGCAAAGTCCAACATCTTCCGCCAGGGAGCTGGCAAAAAAGTTGGCTTTAGCCACTCAGCTACAGCCCGAGGCCATGCTTTTAAGTTTTTTGCCTCCGCCTATTTCCGGTATGAGCGCCACAGGCGGCTTTCAGGGTTATATCCAGATGCGCGGTACGGGAAATCTTGAAGATCTGCAAAAGGAAGCTACAGCTTTTGTCGCTGAAGTTCAAAGCCTCAATCCGGATGGGAAGAAAAAATACCCGGCCATTGGCGCCATTCGCAATCAGTTCTCCACCGGCGCGCCCCAACTCTATGCTGAACTGGATCGTGACCGCTGCATGGACATGGGCGTGGAAGTTGACGACGTCTTTGCCGCCATGAACTCCACCTTTGGGCGAAAATATGTAAACGACTTCAATTATATGGGACGTACTTTCCAGGTTGTGCTGCAATCGGAGCCAGACCGGCGCATGTTGCCGGAATCACTTGGCGATGTGTATGTTGCCAATGCCAGGGGGGAGATGATCCCTCTCTCGGCCCTCATCAGCTTTCAACGTCGCACAGCGCCCCAGGTTGTGGAGCGATATAACGTCTTTCCCGCGGCTCAAATAATGGGGTCTCCAGCTGATGGCTACTCAAGCGGCCAGGCTCTTGCCGATCTGGAACGGGCAGCCATCACTCTTGCGCCTGATTATACCCTGGCCTGGGCTGGCACTTCATTGAAGGAGAAACTGGCATCCATGGAGACTACCCGAATTTTCATATTGGCCCTGCTAATGGTCTTTTTGGTCCTTGCAGCCCAGTATGAATCCTGGACGCTTCCTCTCTCCGTACTGTCGGCTGTGCCCTTTGGCATATTTGGCGCTGTGGTGATCACCTGGTTGGCCGGACTTGAAAACGATGTGTATTTTCAGATCGCCCTGGTAACCATTATCGGTCTTTCGGCCAAAAACGCCATTCTTATTGTAGAATTCGCGGCAGACGCCTGGCACGACGGTCAGACAATCGCCAAAGCGGCCCTGTTTGCTGCCGAGGTGCGTTTTCGTCCAATTCTTATGACATCACTGGCCTTTATTCTCGGCTCCCTGCCATTGGCAATCAGCACAGGCGCCGGAGCGAACAGTCGTCATGCCATAGGCGTGGCCGTGATTGGCGGCATGCTCGCGGCCACATTTTGCGCAACGCTTTTTGTGCCATTGTTTTTTAAACTTATTTGTCAGATTTCACTCAAATTTAAGCGTTCCACTCCAGCTTTGCAGCCCCCGCAGACATAAGCGCCACTTACTCCACCAAATCTGCAGACTTCCTGGCCTGGCTGTTCCACGCCCGCACAGCGCAAACCTTCGCCACATATGTCCCATCTTCCAATTTGCTAATAAAATTCGCTGTGTTAAAATTATTAATTGATGGCAAAGAAAGTTTTAAACCTTAACAAAGTACAATCTTTTCAATAAGTTATATTTAAAAAATTAAAAATTTTTTGAAAAATGGGTCTGGG
>CAYNKM010000431.1:0-1853 GCA_964397795.1 uncultured Desulfovibrio sp.
CTGACGTAGGAGCAATCCTACCACGAGTTCGAATCTCGTCCTCTCCGCAAAAAAGTAAAAAGACAGACCTGAGAAGGTCTGTCTTTCTGTTTTTTAAGGGAGGCGATATTCTGACGAGCAGAGTTCGTTATCGCGCAGCGCTTTCGCCGGAAAGAATCTCGTCATCTCCGTCAAAACTGGCGGTGTGTCAAAATAGGGAATACAGCGAATCGTAGGGACATCGCTTTGCGATGATCCCTTAATATCAATGTGATACGCAAACATGCCAAAGGCATATCCCTGCAATTTATATATTTTGACACACACCCTTTTTTACAATTATACTGATTGATGTTACGCCGAGGCGCGGCGGCGTAGATAGTGGGCGAGGATGACCCCGAGAGTGAGTAGCTCGGCCAAAGGTATGGCGAGCCAAAGGCCGACGGGGCCGAGGAGGGCCGGCAGGAGGATAAAGCCGGGCACCATGAAGATTACACCGCGAAGAAGCATATAGATGATGGAGCGCGCCGACTGTTCGCGGCTCTGATAGTAGCCGATGAAAGTTATGTTAGGGGCGAAGAAGAGGGCGCAGATGCCGAGGATAGGCAAGCCCGCACAGGCGATCGGAAAGGCGCTCTCTGACGGGTCGAGGAATATACGGGTAAACATCGGAGCTCCGGCCCACATCCCGATGCATATTATCACACCGCAAATACAGGCGGTGGCGAGAGCGATTTTCAGCGTCAGTCGTACGCGGTCGGCAGCGCCGGCGCCGTAGTTATAGCTGATGATGGGCTGCGAGGCCTGCGCAACGGCGTTGCTTATCGAGAATATCAACGGGAAGAGGTAACACCCTACCGAGAAAGCGGCCACACCGTTTTCGCCCAGATAGGTAGTAAACATGTAGTTGCCGGTGACCATCATGATGCCTATCGAGAGTTCGGCGATAAAGGTTGCCATGCCGACTTTTATAATGTTGGCCGTGTTGCGCAGCGAGAGCCGCAGCGCGTCATGACTAAAGTTGAGACGGTAAAATTTCAGTTTGTCGGAGAAGAAGATGAAGTAGGCGATGACCATCAGTCCCGCCACAATGCATGATATAGCCGTGGCGATCGAGGCCCCTTTGATTCCCATAGCGAGGGGGAACACCATCAGCCAGTCGAGGAAGATATTGAGGGCCGCGGCGACAATCTGCACTGTCATGGCGTATTTAGGCGATCCGTCGAGACGGATGAGCATCATGCCGGCGCACTGGAGATAGAAGAACACCAGCCCGGGGAGGAGCCAGAGCAGGTAGTCGGTAGCGAGTTGTTCGAGCGCCGGTGAACATCCGAGCGCGTAGAGCACCTGACGGGTGAATAACAGCGACACAAGGATTACGGCGGCGAAGAACACCGCGCCTGCGACGTAAGCCTGCGTCATGATGATACATGCGGCCTTGACATTCCCCTCCGAGAGCCTGATACCGCCGATCACCGAAGCTCCGATACCGAACATCAGGCCTATACCGGCGCATATCAGAAACAGGGGCGCCACGATATTGATCGCAGCCAGAGCCATACCCCCTACGCCGTGGCCGACAAACATGCCGTCGCACAGGTTAAGCACCGAATTGAAAATCATTCCTATCAGCGTGGGGAAGAACAGCGCCCGAAACAGACGTCCGATTTTCTCTTTCCCGAAATCAAGTTTGTCTTTTTCCATAGCCGCGCAGTGTAAACGGCTGCAAAATTACAAAATCTTTGCGCAGATGTCAGAATTATTTTGTAAATTTATAACCGATAATAGATAAAATTCGACGATATGGGAAAGACTGTTTACCGCTCTAAAATCGACTGGTGGGTATGGGCCATTCTGGCCTTCTTTTTCGCAAT
>CAYNKM010000432.1:0-1838 GCA_964397795.1 uncultured Desulfovibrio sp.
CCCAGAATTATGCTTGCTCCACAGGCTGCTCCTGAAGAGATTCCAAGCGTAAATGGATCGGCAAGGGGATTTTTTAAGACACCTTGCAGGATTGCTCCTGAAACTGCAAGGGATCCTCCGCAGAGCAGGGCGAGCAGGGAACGCGGAAGACGCAGTTGCTGGATTATCGTATAGGCTGGATCGTTTTCCAGATTTGCTGAAGGGATGATGTGATATATCTGGGCCATAATTGAAAAGGATTCAGGGATGGAGAGATGATAGGATCCAATGCTGGCGGTTATAAAAGGAAGGATTAACCAGAGGAGAAACAAAAGGAAGAATAATAACGGAGCAGGTATTTTAAAAGGATGAGAAAGCATATTCCGGAATAAGTGAATAAAATATGGTCCAGTTCCAACCCTGTGTTGATGGCAGATGTAATATATGCCACAAGAGGGATACAGTATCCGTAACAAGCCAGGCTACTAACGGATACGTGACCCCCAGACCCCACTCTTTCATAAAACTTTAATATAAGAAATGGAAATTGATAACATATTGAAACAATTACATAATTATAAAATATTAATTCCTGTTTGCATCAACTGATGATTAAATGGGAGGTTTATTTTCCGAATTTCTCATTTTGGAAAACTCGGCGGCAAAGAAAGTTAAAATAGAAAATAATCAAGGGAATAAGTACCCGGTCCAATTATGAATACAGCGATATAGCAGATAAGGATGGGAAAGGCAGTCGCATAATAATATGGATTATTATTTTTAATGACCTTAATATCCATATAATAAGCCACGCCCATATTTAAAATGCCACCCAGGGCGGCTATCCTGGTAAAGAAACCAAAAACAAGCATGGTTGGAGCGCAAATTTCCGCAAAGGCCGCGAGGAAATAGGAAGTTGACTTTGGAAGGCCAAATACGGAGAAAAAATTATTTTTCCTTTCCTGCCATTCAGCCACTTTTTTTATGCCAAATGGGAGCAAGCAAGCCGCGACTATCAGGCGAAGTAAAAGCGCGGCTGTGGCATAATTCAATTGGCCAATCATAAAATTATCAAATATACCCATAATAACTTCCAGTAAAATTTTGATTTATAAGTTAAAGAATTTAAATCATTAAAACATGATAATATCAGGATGAATATCCAGATATCGCGCCGAAAAATTTAGGCGTGTTTTCGAGCCCAGGCAAGAATGCCATTTATCCAATCCTGGCGGCCAATTAGCAGGGGATCGGGATTAAGTTTGGCGTCTTCAATGGCTGGCTGGCCGATCATGGAGAGACCTGAAAGCAGGCGTGTCCTGTCTCCCACCAGGGGCTCAACAAGCCAGGCCTGAACAAATTCCAGTTTATGCGCGGTGTCCCCGGGAACTAGACCATGCCAGGCAAGACGGCCCACCAGGTGAGTCTCCGGATTCATAAACTCTATTACCTCGCAATGGATTTGAACTATGTTACCTCCGAGATTAAAATTAATGTTGAAATTGCAGTTTGGGTAAAGTTCCGGGCCCTTGCCTTTCTCGTCAAAAGCAACTTCCTTTATATCATTATAAAATTTTGGCCAGAGGGAAGTATTATTCAAGGTTGTCCATACAATCGGGACGGGCGCGCCCTTGACAATGGATTCATTGGAAACAAAATGATCGGTATCGCCAGGCAAAAATTTTTTTGGCCATTGAATACTTTCAAGCATTTCAATTATCCTTTCTCTAAATGTTGTGAATCCGCATATAAATTCCTGGGTGGTTGTTCACATTATTTTAAAAAATTAATAAGAATATTTCCACAAGTAAATTATAAATCTGGAAAATAATTCCTTATGAATACACCGTGGGGCCAAC
>CAYNKM010000433.1:0-1833 GCA_964397795.1 uncultured Desulfovibrio sp.
AAGTTTGTTGCGCATCGCAATCGAGTTTTTTTGATGTAGGTTAACTTTTTGCAAAATTAGTGATTTCTCTTGTTTTTGCCAAATAATCGCCACTCTAAATAATGAGGAAGGTTATTTTAATTTGGTGGGTTGGGGGAAAATGTGTATCTTTGCTTTTGGATTTGTTGTAACAAGAAAAGCATTTGAGGAAATTATGGGAGATGTAATGGTAAAATATGGAGTAGGACAGCAAGATTTCAAATTCTTGCGTGATAGAGACTGCGTTTATATAGACAAAACAAGATACATCCAGAAAATTGTAGAGAATGGAGGTCAATATTTCTTTTTGGCTCGTCCACGTCGCTTTGGCAAGAGTCTGTTTTTGTCGACACTCCAGTATTTTTTTGAAGGGAAACGAGATCTTTTCAAAGGTCTGTATATAGAGTCGATGGATTGGGACTGGGAAGAATATCCGGTGCTTCGCCTTGACCTAAATTCCGATGATTATCAGGAGCAAGGTCTTCTTGATATTATATTAGAGAACACATTCAGGAAATGGGAGGTAAAGTATGATATAACTGAAGTAGCAGGTTCTTTTGCAACACGGTTTCAAAATATAATAGAAGCTGCCCACAAGAAGACCGGTCGCCAGATAGTCATACTTGTAGATGAATACGACAAGCCTCTTGTAAAGAACATCCACAACAAGGAGAATATCGAGCATTATAGGAGCAGGCTTGCTTCTGTATATTCCAATTTCAAAAGTTGTGCGGAGCACCTTCGGCTGGTGTTCCTGACAGGTGTGAGCCGTTTCAGCAAGCTAAGTGTCTTCTCCGACTTGAACAATCTCAGTGACATCTCTTTCGATAGCGAATTTGCAGATATCTGTGGAATAACTGAAAAGGAGATGATTGATAATTTTCAGGAAGGTATCAGGAATCTGGCTGAAGAAAACGGTATTTCAGAAGAGGAAGCCCGGCTGCAACTAAAGGAAAATTATGACGGTTACCGCTTCGCGAAAAATGGCAGTGAGATTTATAACCCATGGTCGCTTTTGAGCTGTCTGAATAAAAAAGAGATATCAAACTATTGGAATGATACCGGTATGCCAACTATAGTGGCAAAAACCCTCAAGAGAGTGCATGCCGATTTGATGTCGATGTTTGACAGTTATTGTACTGACGATGATCTAAAAGGCTTGGATTTACTAACTCCCCAACCTCTTGCACTGCTCTATCAGACCGGGTATCTCACTATAAAGAGCTATAATCCAAAGATAAAACGCTATAAGCTTGGAATACCTAACAATGAGGTGAAAGATGGACTTTTCAAAGTCCTATTGCCATACTATGTAAGGTGCCATTCTGATGATGAGCCGAAACGGTTGGTCTCTGACATGGTGATGTACTTCATCTTGGGAGAGGCTGACAAAGCGATGAAGTGCATGCAGGCATATTTTGCGGGAGTGCACTTCAAGATGAAGATGGACAATGAGAATAACTTCCACAATGCGTTCTTCCTTCTGATGGATCTTATGGGCTTGGAGACTGAGACAGAATCTGCGACTTCAGATGGGAGCATTGACATAACAGTCAAGACTGAAGACTATATCTATGTGATAGAGTTGAAATACGATGGAAGTGCAGAAAAAGCCCTCCGACAGATAGAAGACAAGAGATATGATAGAAAATTCCAGATGGATGGTAGGCAGATAATTCGCATAGGAGTCAATTTCTCCTCCGAGACCCGATGTATTGAGGATTGGAAGATCGAAAAGTGACCATATAGTGGGATGCTTTAATCGAATGATTTCCAAAAGTGGGTAAAAATACCCACTTTTGGAAATCATTCGAC
>CAYNKM010000434.1:0-1829 GCA_964397795.1 uncultured Desulfovibrio sp.
TTTTATTTGTATCGGTATTTTTACAAAAACTATTCGGCAAATACGGATTGAGCAGGCATTTTTAATAAAATTTTTAATTTATTAAAATTCCAGGAACATGAGAGGAGTCTTGAATGGAATTGAGTTTTTTTTCAATGATTGCTCATGCAAGCATGGTGGCCAAAGTTGTATTGGCAATTTTAGCCCTGATGTCGGTGGCCAGCTGGGCTCTCATGATCCAGAAAATATTCTCCCTGAATTCCGCGTATTCCCGGTCGGTCAGGGGAATCGAACGTTTTGACGCGGCTTCCAACCTAAGGGAAGCGGTGCAATCACTGGGTGCTGATCCATCTTCTCCCCTATATTATATTGCCCAAAAAGGAGTAATTGAGTTTAATCGTTCGCGGGAAATGGGAAACTCTGCCGATGTGGTGGTTGATAATGTCAGAAGGGCGCTGCGCCAGGGAGCGGCCGCGGAGATGGCGCGCTTGCAGAGATCTCTTTCATTTCTGGCCACAACAGCCAACACAGCGCCCTTTATCGGTCTATTCGGCACAGTTTGGGGAATAATGAATTCCTTTCATTCAATAGGCTTATCCAAATCAGCCTCTCTCGCCACTGTGGCCCCCGGCATCTCCGAAGCCCTGGTCGCTACGGCAATAGGACTCGCTGTAGCGGTTCCCGCGACAATTGGTTATAATCTGTTTATGGGTAAACTTTCTCAAATTGATACCGAACTCACCAGTTTTACAAGCTTTTTCTTAAACCGGGTCCAGCGTGAAATAAACGCGCATCGGCCAGCGCAGAGAAGCGGCGCTACGGAGTTATAAATGGCAATGCAAATGGGCAATGGCAAATTTGTTTCAGAGATAAATGTCACTCCCTTTGTGGATGTCATGCTGGTTCTCCTGATAATCTTTATGGTGGCGACCCCCATGATGACTTCTGGTCTGGAAGTTGATCTCCCCCAGACAAAACAGGTGGAAACCCTTCCGACAGACAGTGATCACATGATTTTAACTATTAAAAGAGATGGGCGCATATATCTGGATGAATATGCGGTTAATGAATTAAAAGAACTTCAAGGCTATCTTCAGCATGTTGTTAAAGACAAGAATAGGACTCTTTTTCTGCAGGCTGACCGCGAAGTTCCCTATGGTCTGGTTGTGGAGGTTATGGGGGAAATTAAGGCTGCCGGTATAGAGAATCTGGGAGTGATGGCTGATCAGGGCGAATTACAAAATTATACTTCTCCCGTACCGGAGAAAACTGAAAAGCCTGATTCAAATCAGGAACGCTGAATGAGTTTTTCCTCTTTAATTATTTCTCTTTGTCTACATACAGCCGTATTTTTACTGATATGGTTTTGGCCAGCGCCTCCACCCATAAAGCTGGATACTCCTCCAATAATGATTAGTCTGGTGGAAGGCGCGCCAGGGGGCAATATCGCGCCTTCCCCCATTCTTGGGCCAGTGGGGGAAATCGCTGAAGGGGAAAAAGCTCCCGCGCCTCCAGCTCCTCAAAGTGAAGTGGCCGCCCTCGCCAGGGAAGAAATTGTTCCCGTTAAAAAGGAAGAAGTTCCGCCCAAAATTAATGAACCTCCGGCAGAGCTGCCCAAAAAGCCCGAAGCGATACCAATTCCGGAAAAAAAGCCGGAAGTGCCCAAACCTGAAATAAAAGAGCCGGAAGTTCCCAAGGCGGAACTACCCAAACCGGAACCCAAAAAGCCGGAACCCAAAAAGCCGGAACCAAAAAAGGTTGAACCCAAAAAACCGGAACCTAAAAAGCCTGAACCCAAAAAGCCCGAAGCAAAGAAGCCGGCAGCGAAAAAACCTAAAGAGGATCCAGTA
>CAYNKM010000435.1:0-1825 GCA_964397795.1 uncultured Desulfovibrio sp.
AGTATGACTGATATTTTCCATAAGAATATAATCAAAAACTGCGAATGGAAAAAAACTGTCCTGCCTTTCCTTTTTGATAAAATGTTCTTTAGGCCACAGCATACCTTTATGCTTTTGACAAAACGTCCTCAAAATATGAAAGCATGGATAGATTTTTCTTTGGAAGCCGTTAATGACAAGCCACTTCCTAATGTCTGGCTTGGAGTAACAGTCTGCAATCAGGAAGAGGCTGACGCTAAAATTCCTGTATTGCTGAAAATTCCTGCGGCCAAGCATTTTGTTTCAATAGAGCCTTGTCTTGGGCCAGTGAATTTACAAAATCTCCATTCAGATAATGATGTTGAGGCTAATGTGCTTACTGGCTCATATCGTTGGCATGTAGAGGAAACGCTAGAATCTCAAGGAGGAGAGCAAACTTTTTCAGATGGGCCAAAATTAGATTGGGTAATATGTGGCGGAGAAACAGAGCCAAATGCAAGACCAGTACATCCCGACTGGATAAAGAGTTTGCGAGATCAATGTCTGAAAACGGATACTCCGTATTTTTTCAAAAGTTGGGGAGAATGGTGTCCATATAATCAACTTCTTTCATGCATCCAGTTGAGTAATTATCTAGATGAATTTGATAGGCGGGTACTTAATAATGTTCCAGACAAAAATGATGCTGTAATAAAAGTTGGTAAAAAACGTTCCGGCTATCTTATTGATGGCAGGGAATACAGGCAGTTTCCGGAGGGGTAAAATGACAGGCATTGAATTGATAGTGCGAAAGCGGCAAAGGCAGAAAAAGATAGATTGCAAGCTTTAAAGAAGGAACAAAAATAATGTCCCCAAGACTTGTATATTGGAAAAGAGCAGAACGTGACCCAGAAGCTGAAGTCAAAAGAGCTGAGTTTGAGGCTGAATATTGGAAAGAAAATCACATAAATTGGAGAATGAGCTGAAAGAAAAAGACGCCATGATTGGTTGGTTGCTTGATCGTCTGGAAGGTTTCTGTGATAGCCTAGAATGTCTTAATTGCGTCTATGTAGATGATAGGCTGGATACTTGCCCTATACTTGAAAATGGCTGGCGAAAAGCAGCACAAGAGGCGGTAAAGAAAAATGGCTAACTATGGTGAAGAACAATACATTCATACGCTGGAGAAGCGTCTTAAGGAACGTATTGATATGGTGCGCTGGTTAGCAGAGTATATCCAAAAAGTGCATCAAAACGATTCTGATGTTCTAAAATTTCTTGATGTTAATGACTGGATGATAATAGCGGAGAGGGCGGTACAGAAAAATGGTTAGCTGGTGGTGGCTTATTCCTGCTTTTCTTCTCGGAATAATAATAACAATGTTGGTAACTATCCGTGTTCATTACGATTACCCAGATTATCATAAATTGGGATTATCTGACCGTGATATAGAATTATCTGAAGCCAGACTTGAAGCCTTATGGCTTTCAAAGACCCTTCAGAATATTTGCAGTACGCCTGATTGTCCTGATTGCTGTACCGCTGAATGCTGGAGAAAAGATGCTAACAAGTGGGCAAAGAAGATAATCGGGGAAAGGATAAGGGGTAAAATAAAATGAGTCTGCATAATCTTGGTTTAATATCTGCTCTTTGCTCTGCTGAAATTTGTGCAGTTGAAACTTTTGATATTTTCAGAAGAACAATCGAAGGTCATTCTGGCGTATCAGACAGGCCAAGAGGTAAAGGAAAAGACAGGTCGTGGAGAAAAAAGCTTGGCATATGTTGCATGTGCGGAAATGAAAACGCTTTTCCCCCTTTTACGCTCTGTGCCATGTGTCTGGAGAAACAGGCAAGCAGACGGGTAAA
>CAYNKM010000436.1:0-1824 GCA_964397795.1 uncultured Desulfovibrio sp.
TGCTCTCTTTTGCATTTTCTTCCCGAATGAACTGTTCAAATGCTTTCTCACGCAGCTTCTCCTGTCCCTTACGCTCTTTCATTATTTCTTCAAGCTTCTCCCTTGCTTCTTCTTCTGTTGCCAGGCCATCCCTTGCCATCTTGCTTGCGGCATAGGAAAGCCTGTTAAGCGTATCGTTCCTTGTCCCTTCCCGCGCATTCGCCATAATCCTGGCTGCTGCGTCAATCTCTTCAGACCCGGCAAAGGCAGGTGCGGCTGCATCATTCTTATTGACCTGGACGGACAGGAAAGATTTTTTTCCCTCTTTGGCCAGAACATCGGCCACGCAATCCGGAAGAGGCTGGAGCGGCGCGTTATTGAGAACCATGTATTGCTTGAAAATTCCATTGTGGAGGGAAAAGGATCCGGCTGCCATCGCAAAAGCGCCATTTCCGCGTATGTCTACGCCGTGTCCCCAAATCTCAGGGGCGACATTGGCTTTGCTGGTATGGAGTCCGGAAAAGGGCAGGAAATAAAGATGCAAACCCAGGCTTGGTGACAGAACAGCGGTGAATGTCTGCGGATCGATGCCATTTTGTTCAAGATATCCAAAAAAGGTTATTACCGCGTCCTTGACATCAGGCTTGAAATCAAGGTCGATGACAAATGGAGCGTTGACATTGGTGTGGAAACCAAGGAAAAACTCCCGGCAATCCGCGCCATTATTAAAAAGCGAGTTGAGTTTATTGATTAAAAAGGATTTATCTGTGCAAAATCCCTGCTTGTGGCCGCAATTTGCTTCCTTGTCAAGAGGATGCTTTCCCGCGCTGACCCAGCCAACCTCAGCGCCCTTAGCAAGCCATGCTTCCACGAGCCTTGTTTTTGCCTGGATCTGGGAATACCCCGGATGTGCAAAACGAGGAGCCGTTTCATCAAATGTTGGAAGAAAACGATAGTCCTCAAGCGCCTCATCGGGAAGGCCTTCGGTGAATGTTTTAGCGCCCCTTACTCCGGTCGGAGAAAAAGAAGTTTTGCGATCCTGATCGGGAAAAGAGAAAAAACGGGATAAATAGTACGTGTGTTCCTGGAAAGTGAACATAACAAGAGCCCCTTTTTGAAAAGAGTGTCAAAAAGTCCTTGACTCTTTCCCAAAAGAGGCATATAAATCATTTTGTAGAAAGGATTTAGTATGCTTTTGAGAAAAAGCCGGTTTTGAAAAAAAGGCGTTTCGGCAAAAACGCCTTTTTTTACGTCCTAAACAATATTAAGCGGGCGCGATTCTGGAAACCACCGCCTTGCGCGGACGTCCGCGTCCACGTTTTTCACTGGACAGTCCAGCGCCCGCAATGTTTTCTATCCAGCGAGCTATATCCTTAAGAAAAAATCTGCCCTCCCCGCTTCCCTCGGCAAGCGGAATCATGCGCGGAGCCCTTCCCTGCCTGCGCATTGTCAAAAGGGTGTGATCGCTTATACCCATGACACTTTTAAACTCGGGAGCGGTAACGACAGACTTCCCGCCGAAAAGTTCCTTAAGATGCTCTTCAAGAACCTCTCCCTGCATGTAATTTACAGCTTCCATGCAATCCTCCTTAAAGCCTCCGGCTTCATTCAACCATAGAGTAACATACGGTTTTCCGAAAATCAAGAAAAAACCTGCAAAAAATCATAAATAATTTTTCCAGTATAAATTATTGAGTTCATTACGATATTAACGGATACGTTGCCGAAAACAGGGAAAAATTAGCTTCATTTCTGGCTTCTACTGGAGATGTATCCCAAGATGGCGAGACGGATAGAACCCGGAAATGCCGGATGAAAAAAGGGCTCATAGGGGCTCAAAAGGGC
>CAYNKM010000437.1:0-1821 GCA_964397795.1 uncultured Desulfovibrio sp.
ATATTATTCCGCCAGCATAAAAACCCGGGGTATAAAATGAAAATTGTAAAAACTGCTTTTTACGCCTTCATATTTTCCATAATCATGATCTCGCAATCAACGGCCAGGGAAATTCCCGCCAGGGATATCCCTGCCCCGTCGGATGTGAGCAAAGAATTGAGGGAAGCCATTGAGGAGCCTTTATTACCAATCTGGGACACTCGACCAAAAGACGCGGAGGAATGGCGGAAAATGGTGAAACAGCATGCAGATCTCGCAGCTGCAGGTCTCTCCGGTCTTTTTGAAAAGCTTAATGTTAAATGCGAGGAAAGCGTAATTGAAGGCGTTCCAGTCTTTCTGCTTCAGCCTGTCGAGCTGCCCGAAGCCAACAAGGATCGGGTGCTCCTCTTTTTCCACGGGGGCGGTTATGTTTTCAATCCCGGGAAGGCCGGCCTACGCGAAGGGCTATACATGGCCTCAACAGGAAAATTCAAGGTGGTCGCGGTCGATTACAGGATGGCTCCCGATTTTCCTTATCCGGCCGCACTGGAAGACGCGATGAAGGTTTACAAGGCCTTGCTTAAATCATATCCGGCCAAAAACATCGGGGTTTTCGGATCGTCAACAGGCGGAGGAATGACTCTGGCCTTGTGTCTCCTTGCCAAAAAGCAAAATCTCCCCATGCCGGGCGCGATTGCTCCTGGCACCCCCTGGAGTGATCTGTCCAAAACCGGCGATTCCTATTTTACGAATGACCATATAGATAATGTGCTGGTGAGTTACGAAGGCTTACTGGAAGGGATGGCCAAAATATACGCCAATGGCCATGATCTCAAGGATCCCCTGCTCTCGCCAGTATATGGGGACATGGCCGGCTTTCCACCCGCGATCATTGGAACCGGCACAAGAGATCTGTTCCTGAGCAATGCTGTAAGGACACATCGCAAATTGCGCGAGGCGAATGTCGAGGCTGATCTGCTGGTTATCGATGGCCTTTCCCATTGGCAATATATTATTCTTCCCCCCGACGCTCCAGAAAGCCAATACTATTTCAGGGAAGTCGCCAAGTTTTTTGACAAGCATCTGGGGCAGTGATGGTTATATAGTGTAAATAATAAAAGGCGGTCCTATGCTCTCTTTTGAGACTCTTTTGCTTTTTGTACCTACCATAACTTTGCTGATAATTATACCAGGACCAGATTTCGCCATTATCAGCAAAATTTCGCTGCTGGAGGGTGACAGGCAGGGACTGGCCGCGGCTTTTGGCGTAGTCCTGGGACTGTGCCTGCATACTTTGCTTGCCATGCTGGGCATTTCCGCCATTCTTGCAAAATCGGCAGTTCTGTTTACGTGCCTAAAATATATAGGCGCGCTCTATTTGCTATATCTGGGTACAAGGGCATTGTGGCAAAGCTTTGACAAGCGCTTGCCGCAACCGGACATAAATTACGGAAATTATCCAGTTCAGAAATCAAAAAAAAGTCTTTCTGGATCTTTCTATACCGGATTTTTGACAAACGCTCTCAACCCCAAGGCCATTTTATACTTTATGATGCTATATCCCCAATTTCTTGAATCCTCCGGTTCGGTATTTTTTCAATTTCTGGAAATGGGGTTGATAAGTTCTTTCATATGTATAGTATGGTTTATAGCTGTCGTGCATCTAATGGGCAAAATCCGGATATTCTTCTCCAGCGCGAACTTTCAGCGCTGGCTTATGCGCGTGACAGGAGGCATTTTTGTGATATTTGGATTGAAATTGGCAGCTCAGGATATATAAGGCTCTTAAATTAGTCCCTTTCCCTTGCTTGCGTAAAACGCGGCATTCAATTCCAAAATCCA
>CAYNKM010000438.1:0-1819 GCA_964397795.1 uncultured Desulfovibrio sp.
CCCACCGGTTTTTCCAAAGTGCCCCCGTCCGGGCCGGCAATACCTGTAATACCTATACCAAAATCGGCATTTGCCAGTTTTTTAATCCCCCTGGCCATTTCCTCCGCTGTTTGAGGACTTACGGCTCCAAAATTCCGCAGGGTTTCAGATTTTATGCCAAGAATTTTTTCTTTGGCCTCATTTGCATAAGTCACCACTCCAAGATGGTATATTTCGGATGCTCCGGGCTGGCTTGTAATTTTGGAGGCAAGCAAACCTCCAGTGCAGGATTCGGCAGTTGCCACCTGTAGTTTTTCTTTCCTTAGCATGGAAACAACTTTTTCTTCCAGATTATTGGTATCCCTGGCATAAATAAAATCTCCAAGTCTGTCTTTAATTTGGTTTATAACAGGTTTTAATAATTCTTCCGCTTCCGCATCACTATTGGCTTTTGCGGTCACTTTTACAAACATTTCTCCATTACCGGCATAAGTGGCTACAGTTGGATTTTGCGAACTGGTTAAATCCATAAGTCTTTCCGCCGCCTGCCCTTCTCCAATACCAAAGCATCGCAAAACAGCGGATTTAATTGTCTGGTTTGACAAGCTCTGTAAAAAAGGCCTTAATTCATTTTCAAGCATGGGAAGAAGCTCACTGGGAGGACCAGGAAGAATACAGATATATTTTCCATCGCCTACCGGGATGGCGCAGCCGGGGGCGGTGCCATGCGGATTTTTAAAAATTTTTGCCCCTTTTGGGATCATCGCCTGTTTATGCTGATTCTGACTCATTTCCCGGTTTTGAAAAAATTCCTTTAAGCTGGCCATGCATTCCCTGTTTTCTTCAAGGGGCAAATTGGCGACCTCGGCGGCACATTCTTTTGTCAAATCATCTTCAGTTGGCCCCAGGCCTCCGCTTGTAATAACAATATCATTATATTTTAAAGCCTCCCTTAAAGCTTCCTCAATCCGGGGGCGATTATCTCCCACCGCCTGAATTTTGTGAATATCAATACCTATTCCAGCCAATTCCCTGGCAATAAAGGCCGCGTCCGAATTTATCGTATGCCCAAGCAAAAGTTCCGTACCTACGGAAATTATTTCAGCTTTCATTTTTTCTCCCGGGTAATAATTAAATAAATTTCCAGTAAGTAAAATATAACGGCCAACTCATATTATAATATTAAAAACAATATGTTGCGTTATATGTTTTGCCTATGTATAGTGAATTTGTAAATAGAAAGAAGCATATATATCCGCTTTTGCGAAAAAATCCCATTTTGTCCGGTGGAAGGAAGTTACTATTAATATAGTTAAAAATGGCAGATTGTGTATAGCGTGAGCCAAAAATTTAATTCGGGAGATCAGAATGACCAAAACTGAATTTGTAAATAAATTTATGTCCAAATTTCAGATCCCTAGACAGGCCGCGGAAAAAATTGTTGGCGCCTTTCTGGATGGCGTGGAAGATGGATTATGCAAGGATGGGAAAGTAATTTTGAGAGGTTTTGGAACATTTGAAAAAACGGAAAGAAGCGCCAGAACCTGCCGGAATCCCAGAACAGGCGAACCAATTGAGGTGGAAAAAAGCAATAGCGTTTCTTTTAAACCGGCCAAGCAATTGAAAGATCTGATTACTGGTTAATATAATTGGTTTTAATAAGGATTTAAAAGTTTACCTTGATTACTAATGCAAGGGTTTATGCGATGAGCAGATTTTGAAATAAGGATTTAAATCTTTTTGCATACATTTTTCTTGACAAATAATATATTTTTTGTATATATTTCGAATTCAACTTTTGCCATAAATCGGTAGGGAGGTGAGGTTTTTGCCTGGTGTT
>CAYNKM010000439.1:0-1815 GCA_964397795.1 uncultured Desulfovibrio sp.
TCTTTCAGAATTTTGACCAAAATTTAAAACTTAAAATGACAAAATATTGATTTTTTTAATTTTAGTGAATAATTACAACTATATAATATGTGGCATATCTTTTGCAAAAAGGAGGGCGTGCGAATAAGTTAAAAGTTATAGAAAAGAGGTTGATAACATGCCAGCTTTTATTTTAAATTTGATGAACAAGTGCAAGGATTTTTGGACCAATGCAAGCAAAGTCAAGAAAATTACGCTTGCAGGCGTCGCTACAATGGTTATGGCATGCGCAGTTGGCCTTTCCATTTATATGAATCGTACTGAATATAAGGTATTATACTCCAATCTTGGTCCTGAAGATGCAAACGCTGTAGTCAAGTCACTTCAGGCAGAAAAAGTCCGCTATCAGCTTGCGGATAATGGAACGACAATTCTTGTTCCCCAGGAAATAGTTTATGATCAGCGCATAAAGATTGCTGGAAATGGCGGTCTTGTTGGTCAGGGAATAGGCTTTGAGATTTTTGACAAGGTTAAGGTGGGTCAGACAGATTTTGTGCAGAAGATTAATTACACCCGCGCGCTGCAAGGTGAACTTTCCCGCACAATAAGCGAATTTCCTTCTGTGGAAAGCGCCAGGGTGCATCTGGTCATGCCCCAGCGCAGTCTTTTTGTGGAGGAAAGACAGTCTCCCTCCGCTTCAGTTGTGTTGAAGCTGAACCGTCCCAATGTAAAGCCCGAGCAGAGAGAAATTGACGCCATACTGAATATGATGACCATGGCTGTGGAAGGTCTTGACAAGGGCCATGTTTCCATAACCGACAATGGAGGCAAGGTTCTCTATCAGCCGGAAGAAGACAGTCTTTTGGGAATCAGTTCTACCCAGCTTGAGCATCGTCAGCAGGTACAGCGCAGTCTGGAAAGACGCATTGAAGAAATGTTACAGCCCATATTTGGCACAGGCCGTGTAATCGCCAAGGTAAACGCCGATTTGGATTTCAGTCAGACCACGATTCGTCGTGAAATATTTGATCCGGAAAAAACAGTTGTGCGCAGCGAACAGCGCAGTGAAGAATCCCAGCAGGGACAGGCAAACCTGGAAGCGGGCGCGCCAGACGCCAACTTCCGTGGAGATGGGATTACCGGTTCTGTATCCAACCAGAATGGAACCCGTGAAACCCGCACTACCAACTATGAAATAAACCGTGAAGAGCAGCAGATTGTCTCCAATGTGGGCGATTTGCGCAGATTGACAGTTGCGGTTATCATAGACGGATCGTATGAAAAGACAGACGGGGCATGGAACTTTGTTCCCCGCAAGCCGGAAGAACTTGAAAGAGTGCGTCAGCTGGTTTCCAATGCGGTGGGACTGAATGCCGCCAGGGGCGATTCTCTTGAAGTCAGCTCCGCTCCCTTCAACGATTCCGAACCGCCTGTAGAACCCAATTTTGGCGATATTTTGGCAGACTATGCGGAAAGACTGGGAAAACCTTTACTCAATGCCCTGGTTGCCTTCCTTTTCCTGATGCTGGTTGTCCGCCCCGTTGTCCTGGCCCTTATCCGGCCCAAAGTTGAGGCAGGCGAAATGGTGGAAGGACTGGAAGGGCTGCCTTCCGCGGAAGAACAGCTTGCCCTGTACGAAGCACTTGAAGAAGCTTCCAAAGGCGAAGAAGAAGGGCAGGAAGGTATTGACGAGGATGATGAACTTGTATTCAATGATATTGAATCCCTTAAGGCGCATATCTTCACCCTTTCCGACAATCATATGGAACAGGTAGTGACCCTGGTGCGCGGCTTGATGAAAGAGGATGAAACAGTCAGAGCATAAATCGGGAATTT
>CAYNKM010000440.1:0-1813 GCA_964397795.1 uncultured Desulfovibrio sp.
TTCAGGAAACGTTTTTTTTTAACAGGACTTAAATGACAATAAATGTCCTTCATGGTTCTGGCTTTGGCAAAATCCCTCGGAGTCAGATTTACTCCGTCCTGTTCGGCAATGGAAATTGCGTCCGAAATGGCGGGAAAATCCCTCGCGGGGATGCCATCATGTCCTTTAAGACTTTCCTGTCGCTCAAGAAAGCCTCCATACCGCCCGGGGATCTTTAGGACCAGATTCAGTATATAAATGCATTTTTTATGAATAAGGCTTGTGATTTTCCAAAGGCCTGCCGCGCGAGGCAGTAATATAAGAGGGATCGGAATTAAAATAAAGATTGTTCATTGTATCAAACAAAATTATAATCATCATCGTCCAAACCGTAAGCACGGCAAGGGCGCTAAAATCCGTCTGATCTTTTATTAATAAGTGGTGACAAGAATGTCCGACTATCCTGACAAATTATTTGGAATTATCGGCTTCCCCCTTGGTCACAGCCTGAGTCCCGCCCTGCAGAACTGGGCTTTCAGGACTACGGGCTACCCGGGAGTTTACATGTCCTGGCCTATCGAGCCGGGAAAACTTGGGGCTTTTTTCCAGGCCGTCAGGATTCTACCTGTTTCTGGAGGAAATATCACAATCCCCTATAAGATTGAATCCGTGAAACTGGTTGATAAAATCAGCGAAAGGGTAAAATCCATAGGCGCCATGAACACATGGTACTGGAGAGATGGGGAGCTTTGGGGAGAAAATACCGATGTTACCGGTTTTATCGCACCTTTAAAAAATTATCATTTCGCAAGCGCGCTCTGCCTGGGAGCGGGAGGAGCTTCCCGGGCGGTAATCGCGGGGATGAAAGAACTGAAAATTCCTGAAATAACCGTAACCAATCGTTCTTTTAAAAAAGCCCGCGAACTCGGGGACGTGTTTCATGTTCACGCCATCCCCTGGGACGAGAGAATGAATTGCAGGGCGGATCTTGTTGTAAACGCCACATCGATGGGGATGAAAGGCGAACAGGCGGATAAAAACCCCTATGAAAAGGCCTGGATGGAAGGAAGAAAGGGAATGGCCTATGACATTGTCTATAATCCTTTGCAAACCCTTTTTCTTGAAGAAGCCAGGGCCGCGGGCTGGAAAACTGAAACCGGCCTCGCCATGTTTGTGGAACAGGCGCGGGCGGCGTTCGCCCTATGGACTGGGGGCCTCGAAATGCCCAGGGCGGACGCCCTGGCCAGGGCAAAGAAACTACTGGGGATCTGATTGACCAATCTGCGTGTCTATTGCCATTATATGAGCTTTAAAGTAACTTTGTTCCCTGCCGAATGTAAAAGATTTTATGCCTACCGAAAACATTGAGGATTTCATGGAAACTACTGAATTTATCTGGTTTGACGGGAATCTTGTTCCCTGGGAAGACGCGAAGGTACATGTGCTGACCCATTCCCTGCACTACGGAAGCGGGATTTTTGAAGGCATCAGGGCCTATGAGGGAGCTGATGGCACGCCCGCAATTTTCCGTCTGGAGGATCATGCCAAACGTCTGGTCAATTCTGCCAAAATCATGGGCATGAAGCTTCCCTATTCCGCAAAAGAGATAGAAGACGCCTGTATCGCGACACTGGAGGCCAATAAGCTTAAACAGGGCTATATCCGGCCCCTTTCCTTTATCGGCTACGGGGAAATGGGCGTTTATCCCGGACATAATCCCGTGCAGACAATCATTGCCTGCTGGCCCTGGGGAGTTTATCTGGGCGAGGAAGCGCTGGAAAAAGGAATCTCGGTTAAAACAAGCACTTTCACCAGAAGTCATGTCAATGCCAAT
>CAYNKM010000441.1:0-1807 GCA_964397795.1 uncultured Desulfovibrio sp.
CCGCGCATATCTGGTCTGTGTTCCTCTGGCCTGTTCTTGTTAAAATCATGATTGGATCCCGGCTCATGACGACGGTTCATATCTTGAGGATGACGCTGATCTCTTCTGAAATCACCATTTCTATCCTCCCTGTGTCCCCTCATTCCCCTTCTCTGCTCACCGTTCAAATTTCTGTCATCCCTACGACCCAGATTACGGAGATCTTTCTCACCCTTTTTAATTTCCTTGTTAATAAATTTTTCGGCCCGATCAATCACTCCCTCATTTCTATCTGGTTGCCCAAAAGCCGAAGGCGTGGCCAATAGCGAAAGCCCCAGAAAAACGCCACAGGACATCAGAATAAATTTTTTCCCCTTCATATCAACCTCTCAATAAATTTTTAAAAATAAAGAGCTAAAAAACAAAATTACCGCTATCAATTTGAACCCATTATGACTGGCATAATATACGCTATTTGTTTAAAAAGGTAAATATTGAACTTATTTACTCATGACAGAAATCAGCCTATCATTTCCTGAAGATTTTATATTTTTATCCTTGAGGAAATTTATGTCCCCTTTCGCGCTTCAAAAATTATACTGCGGTTATTTTTTTGCAATCCCGGGTCTCGCTTATGGAATTTTTACCGCAAGAATTCCAGCGCTCAAAGCCATGGTTCAAACCGATGATACTGGCATAGGCTTTTTACTTCTCTTTTTTGGCGGAGCAAGCTTTCTGGGACTTATAACTTCCCGCTTTCTGATTGCCCGCTTTGGAGCAAAAGCTGTAATCGGCTTTTCTTCACTGCTGATTGCGATTCTTATGAGTATCGCGGCCCTGGCCTTCAATTACTGGCAGCTTGTCGCTTTTGGAGTTTTAGGCGGCATGACCAGCGGATTCTGTGAAGTTGCCATGAATACCCAGGGAATGCTCATTGAAAGAAATTTTAATAAATTATGCATGTCCACAATGCACGCCTGTTTTAGCCTGGGCGGAATGGCCGGATCCCTAAGCGGATCCCTTTTTGCCCGCCTGGACTGGTCTCCCGCCGTTAATTTCTTTATAGTTTTCTGTATTTATTTCTGTCTTTTTCCAATTTCCTACCGCGGTATGGCGCGACTGGAAAGTTCCGGTAATTCAACCAACACAAACAAAATAAAACACAAGATTCCCTTCTTTATCTATATGTGCGGTCTTGTCAGCATGTGCTGTTATGTATCTGAAGGTTCAGTCGGAGAGTGGGGAAGCATACTTCTTCATCAGGTTAAAGGCGCTCCCCATGATCAGGCAGCGCTGGTCTTTGCCTGTTTCTGCATCTCAATGGTAATTTTCCGCTTTCTAGGAGATCGCTTGAGAGAAATTTTTGGAGATGTTGCAATTGTTCTTTTTGGAGGATCTCTTGCCGCGATTTGCATGAGCATTGTCCTGATTACAGATTCCCCTGTGATTTGCCTCGCTGCCTATGCTCTTATGGGAATTGGTTTTGCTCCAATTGTCCCAATTCTTTTTAGCCGCGCAGGAAAATGCCCGGGAATATCTCAGGCAAAAGCCAGCTCCACCATGTCAATTATGTCATATACAGGACTTCTCGTCTTTCCTCCCTTTCTGGGAATGCTCGGAGATACCATAGGTCTTGGCAAAGCCTTATGGATAATAGTAATATGCTGTGCCTGCATCGCTATTGGCGGCCCCGCCCTTTTAAGCAGAAAAAAATGCCTGTGATTATTGAAAAGTTTCGCACTGTTCAACTCAATTGTTGATGAAGACAAAATATTTTAAAAAATAAAAATTTATGTTTTCAATAATATAAAAAGCGACTGAAACCTTA
>CAYNKM010000442.1:0-1803 GCA_964397795.1 uncultured Desulfovibrio sp.
TCCTTTCTTTCCTTGAGCGCGGGAGATTATTCTGCCTTGAATACCCTCTATAACCAGAGTTATGACAGGTGCGCCAAAGAGCAAATAAGTCTGGCATTGCCATCCTTGCGGGTCTCATCTGTAAGCGGTGGCATTCTGGAAAAAATGGCCTCCCTGCGCAGAACCGGAATCACGCTTGCGCCGGAAGCTGGCACACAGCGTTTAAGGGATGTGATCAATAAGGGAATTACTGAGGAAGAGCTTCTCAATCATGTGAAACTTCTGGCCGGACTTGGCTGGGAACATATCAAGCTTTACTTTATGATAGGTTTGCCAACCGAAACCGATGAGGATTTGGAAGCCATTTTTAATTTATGCAAAAAAGTCCGCTACGCTGGTAATTCCGCTGGAAAAAAATTACAGGTTACCGCCTCCATTTCCACATTTACCCCAAAGGCCTTTACTCCCTTTCAGTGGGAATCCCAGATCAGCCTCCCCGAAATGCAGAGAAGGATTTTCTTTTTACGGGATTTGTTCAAAACCAGAAAGGGTTTGCAACTTCGCTGGCATGAGCCAAAAATAAGCCATCTCGAAGGCATCCTTTCCCGTTCGGATCGACGTATGGCCGACGTTGTGGAAAAGGCCTATAAAAAAGGCGCGGTCTATTGCAGCTGGCATGAATTTTTTAATCTAGATTACTGGCTGGAAGCTCTGGATGAATGCGGTCTTAAGGCCGATGAGTATATTACAGAAAGAAATCCCTCCCTACCCTTGCCCTGGGATCATCTGGAAAGCGGTGTTACCAAAGATTTTTTACTCAGAGAACGAACAAAAGCCCATAGCGGTATTAGCACCGCGGATTGCCGTTACGGTCTGTGTGGAAATTGCGGTGTTTGCGATAAATCCGCTAAAGCCTCCCCTCTGTCTAAAAGCTCTTCCGATAGCGTTATAAAATGCGAACTGGTCTTTCCTGAACGGGATCAGAAGGAAATTCAAATTACCCTTGAGAATGATCAGCTCAGGCAGCCCGCAAAAAATTTCCAGAATTTACCCAGATTTCACTATCGCCTATGGCATGGAAAAATGGGAAACTTTGCGCTTATAAGTCAGCTGGAATTGCAGTCAATAATTGAAAAAAGCATGCGGCGGGCCCAATTGCCCCTGGTTTTTTCCCAGGGGTTTCATCCCTTGCCCAAAATTTCCTTTGGCCGGGCCTTGCCTGTCGGCATGGAAAGCCGGGCGGAATGGATAGCCTTCACCCTCTATGAAAATCTTGATCCTGAGGAAATCAGGGAAAAATTGAACACCCATTTAAGGGAAGAAATTAAAATCTGGGCGATAAATTATTCAGACAGGGATTCCCGCACTGCCCAGGCCATAAATGAAATTTTTTCCATAAATTTCTCCAGTTCTGTTTTTTCAAAAGCTTGCCAGATCTTTTCTGATTTTATCGAAAAATCAGAGGTTTTATATATCCATAAAACCAAAAAAGCGGAAAAAAACATAAATATCCGGCCTTTGCTGAAAAGCTGGGAAATAGGGGAAGAAAATCGGATACGCTTTATTTCCGACTGGAAGTCCGGCTACCTTTCTCCCCTAAGTCTGGTCAGAAAAATTCTTGAACCTATGGGAAATGTTCCTTTCCGTTTGATCAAGGAAGGTCAAATCTTTCCCAATGGAAAGATTTATAAACAAAAAATTTGATTTCACTATTAGCTCCTTTAATCGCGCGATTTATTTCCAGACTTCCGTATAGGTAATAACGCCGCCGTCGCTTCTTCCCGGGTATCCTCAATTCTTGTATGTTCGCGAGCAGGCATCTCC
>CAYNKM010000443.1:0-1802 GCA_964397795.1 uncultured Desulfovibrio sp.
GCTGGAAGCTTCCATGTTTCCAGGCTCCTTTTCCATAACGCGGAAAAATACCGGCTTCTCCTTGAGAAGTCCTTTTTTATCCGCGTTGTGGAGCGCGTTTTTCATGGCGCGGCCGCAGGTTTCATGGGTCATAAAGATTAGTGGAACAGAACCTCCCCCAACCTTGGCTTTTTGAATCATTTGGGCCACGCTAATTCCTTCCGCGGCCAGACAACCGCTAATATCTCTCAATACGCCCGGAGTGTCTTCAACCATCGCTCTCAGGTAATAGCAGGATGGCCATTCATCCACAGGTAGAATTTCCGCGTTTGGAAAATCCGCATCTGCGAAGCCGCTGTTATTTGGGTTTTCATTTCGGGCCACCGCTATTAAATCGGCCAGGACCGCGCCGGCGGTGGGCAAGGATCCCGCGCCGCGGCCATGAAAGAAAAGTGGTCCGGAGGCATTCGCGCTTATTCTTATGGCGTTATACGAACCTCCCACCCGCGCCAGAAGAAGGGTATGAGGAACAAGGGCGGGAAAGATGCCAGCGGCCAGCTTGGGCTCCCCATGCGGATCCGTATTTACGGCGCGCACCTGACCCAGAAGCTTTATACGGTAGCCAAATTCCCGGGTAAGGCGGATATCCATGCTTGACAATGACCTGATGCCTTCCACAGAAAGTTTGTCCAGAGGATAGTTTAGTCCAAAGGCGAGGCGAATGAGAATAATCAGCTTGTGGGCGGCGTCAATCCCGTCTATATCCAGGGAAGGATCTGCCTCGGCATAACCCAGTTCCTGGGCTTTGGAGAGGGCAAGGCTGAAATCCAGATTTTCGCTTGTCATTGATGAGAGGATATAGTTGCTTGTGCCATTCAGTATGCCCATCAGGGAATCGACCCGGTTACCGCTTAGGCTTTCCTTTAGTGTGCTGATTATGGGTATGGCTCCCGCGACGCTCGCTTCATAACGCAGGATTTTTCTTTTCTGGGCGGCAAGACGCAATAATTCAAGCCCGTCTTCAGCCAGAAGCGCCTTGTTGGCAGTGACAACGTGCAGTCCTTTCTGCAGGGAATCCTCAACTATTTTCTTTGCTTCCTCAATTCCGCCGATAAGTTCGACAACCGCGTCAAGTCCGGGTTGGCTTAAAAACTCGTCCGCATCGCTTGTGATTTCAGCGTCCGGAGGGGGCGCCACATCCCTTTTTTTGGAAGGATCGCGGACAAGTATTTTTTTTACAATTATTTCCCTGCCCGTACGGCGACGGATAAGATCCGCGTTATCTTCAAGAAGACTGCAAAGGCCGCTTCCAACGACGCCATATCCAGCCAGTCCGATATAAAAAGGTTTATGAGTCATAAAAATCTCTATATTTAAAATGTGAAAAACCGGTAGCCCGAATTAATTTTTAATGGCAGCGGATGCCACTTAATAAATGATCCATCTTTTCTTTTTTTGTGCGCAGGTATGATTCGTTTTCCGCGCAAGCTTCGATTTCTATGGGAACGCGCTCAACAATTTCAATGCCATATCCAGAAAGACCCACAATTTTTTTGGGGTTGTTTGTAAGAAGCCGTACCTTTTTTATCCCCAAATCCACCAGAATCTGGGCGCCTGTGCCATAGTCGCGCAAATCGTCCGGAAATCCAAGCATACGATTGGCTTCCACAGTATCAAAGCCTTTATCCTGAAGGGCATAGGCTTTAATTTTATTGGTCAGGCCTATTCCCCGCCCTTCCTGGCGCATATAAAGCAAAACCCCACGTCCCTCTTTTTCAATTTGTTTCAGGGCAGCTCCAAGCTGGCCGCGGCAGTCACAGCGC
>CAYNKM010000444.1:0-1800 GCA_964397795.1 uncultured Desulfovibrio sp.
CGGCAGGCCGGACAAGCCAGAATATCAAGAAGTTCCTTAATTTGCATCATATGTTTCGAATTAATTTAAAGGGTATTATCTGGATTGGGCGGGTATTCCTAGATTTTGCCATGCTGGCCTGTTTTGTCTGTTTTTCCCCATAGGGCCAAAAGCGGCACGGCTTCCATTAATTCTTCAAGAGGCATATCAACCTTCTGTATTCCGGCTGACCAGGAGGTTACTTGCCAGGGCTGGAAGTTTATGCGCAGACCTTCCGGCGTGAGCGTAATACTTGAAAAGTTGTCAAGAATGGGTTCTGTGCCTGAATTGAGCATTGAACGACGGCTAGCTTCTCCAAGCCTTCCCGAAAGCTGCTCCCTTGACCATGCGGACATGAGCTTGAGAGCCAGATCCGGCTTTTCAAAAATGTCAACAAAATCCAGGCGCTGGCCGTTCAATAAATTATAATTCAGGGTGATGATATCCAGGTTTCCGGTATTGTCGCTTGTATAATTCCAGAGTTCAAAGGTTATGCTGATTGCGGAATCAGATGGCCTGCTTATAGTATATGTTCCCCATAGTTCAAAATTACTGCCGGCTTTTATGTTTTTTGCCGCTTCCTCCGAATTAAGATCGTCATCCTGCAGAAAACGTTCAATGGTCACATCGGGAGTTTCCATCACTGGAGATGATATGAAAGCTTCAGTATCAAGATATGTCTGAAAAGTTGCCGCGATAGTCTCCACCCAGGCCCGAATGTCGGCGTCAACGCTGCGATTTCCCAGAGAAGGATAGTTTATATGTATTCCCGCATGATTATCCGGATTTTGATCTGCCGGACTTTGAAGCAAATGATCAATAACCCCGGGCCAGGGAGATCCGGAAAGGGTAGTCATCGCTTCCGATTTTTCGCTGTCTGAATTATTCATCTGAAATGCTGGACTATCATTTAAATGGCGTGGAACGGCTCCCTGAGTTTCTTGTGAAACTACTGAAGCAAGCATAAGGGTTACCAATGCCGAACATGCCATCCGCAATCCGGATATTACTGTCCCACATTGACCAGAATGAGCTCTCGCGCGCTTGAACACAATGGACATTAAAACCTCAATTAAAAGTTGCTGATAAAGTTTGTTTAAAGTTGGTTTAAAGAATTATTTGACCAAGCCTGAAAAATATAATCCTTTTATTCATTTTGACCAGCGTCTGGCGAACTGTCCTCTTCCTTGTTATTTTCCTTGTTATTCGGCTGAACAAGGTTTACGGCATTGGGCCAGATATCGGGCTCGGGACCAACAGACGCAAGATCCTGCAATGTCATCTTTATTCTTTGCGGTCCTGCCGCCCAGGGACCTACCTGATAGGGTTGAAATTCAATATACAGGCCGTCAGGAATCAGACTTAAATTGGCAAAATTGGGTAAATCAGGGGCTGTGCCAGACTGGATGGTATCCTCATCCGCATATTCTCCAAGTTCCTTAAGCAATTTTTGTGCAGAAAAGGAACTCATTATTTCAAGCGCCTTTTCAGGGTCTTTGAACAGATCGGCAAATTCAATTGTCTGTCCGGTTTTCAGGTTATAGTTCAGGCAGATTATCTCAAGGTTGCCATGAGCGCCGCCTGTAAAACTGAAGATATTAAAAATCACGCTAACAACATCCGGATTGGGATATTCCAGACTGAAATTTCCGGACATTTCCCATTGGCCAAAACGACTGGCCCTGTCTTCTTCAGACTCAATTTCCTCACTCGCCTCATTCCTGAAATCTTCCGCCTGTTTTTCAGCAAAGGCTTTGATGGACTCATTAACCTTGCTATTTT
>CAYNKM010000445.1:0-1793 GCA_964397795.1 uncultured Desulfovibrio sp.
ACTGTTCTTTTTATGGATTTATGGAAAAATGGTTGCGCCAATAGCGTGAATCTGGAGTCTGTGCCAAAGTTTTTGAGTATATTTTCAAAGTCATGAAGCAGGCCAGCCTGTTTTGCAATGGAATTAGCGCCAGCTTTTATTCCAGTCTCACTAGCCATTGTCAATTCCTCGCCAAAGCTCACTTCGGGCCTGCGCAGGCTTATTTCAAGATAGTGATCCCCATGCAGCATTCTCGTTTGATTCTGAACGTGGGAAGCGAAAGTTATTACAATCACTCTATAAGCCTGGGAAAGGGCCTTGCATATATGATACAGCCGTCTTTGAGCGCCACTGCCTGTTCTTGAGGGAGGATAAACGCTGCATACCAGACAGGAGGCTTTTCTCTGATTCAGACCGGCTCCACCCGTCTTATAGTTGTCAATAAGCAGGGTAAAAGCAATATTTTTCCAGTTTATACCTGCCACTTTCTTTTTGGCGGCGATACCCATTTTTTTAGCCAGTAACGGGTCTGAAGCCAGCTTTTCCATGGCGCCTCCAATATCCTCCGGTTTTGGAGACACACAAAAGCCAGTGATTCCATCTTCCACAAAACTGCATACTCCCCCTGCATCTGTCGTGGTTACTACCGGTTTGGCGGAACTCATGGCTTCAATGGTAATAAGCCCATAATCTTCATCATAGGGCACAAAAGGAACAAATATTGATTTTGCATAATATCGGGGCAAATCTGAATCAGGGACATGACCCACAAATTCTATTCTGTTATCCGACTCTGCCAGCGCCAGCAACTTTTCATAATCCGAACCGGTGCCGGCAATCTTTAAAGGCACATCCACCTTTACATAGTTCATGGCTTCAATAATCATATTAACCCTTTTAGTGCCATTAAGCCTGCTCGCGGTGAAAATATACTCTCCAGTTTCACACAGGTAATTCTTTATATCTGATGGATGGGGCAGAATTATGGGATTCACATCCGGCGGCAGATAGTCCTCTCTGGCGCACACATTGCCCGAAATCGTATAGTAATTTTTTATCTGTTCTGGAGCCAGTGCAACCCGATCAAAAAAATGAATTACTTCCCTGATGAGGGGACCAGGGAAGGAAAAAAAGCTGGAAGGGACAGTTTTAGCTTGAAGGGCGCGAGAGAGCAGATCAAAAGCAATGGAAAGATCGTCCCTGTCAGGCTTTTTTTTGCGGAGCAGTTGCACAAGATCATTCAGGGCAGAGGGATAGGCAGTCAAATGGGCAGGGAGGCCTGTAAATTTATAAGTATCATAAAGACCTCTTAGTGTATGTTGCAGGTATAAAGTGTGGTTAGGATGTGAAACCATCCATGCTGGATACTTTGTGCTGATGATCATGTCAAAGTGGGAAAGATCGAGCCTGGAAAACGTTTTGTAGCTTTCAATCAGCTCTACAAAACTTTGCTCAGGAGCGGGAACTTTAATTAATTCTACAAAATGATCTGACCAGTCAGATAATCCCCTATGCAAGCCCCACCAGAACTTTTCTGCGCCGCCAATCTGAAAAGGCACAGATGAAGGGGCAACAATGGCAATGGATCGTTCCAATATGATCTCTTCCGCCTTTCATTTCATGATCAATATGCAGGACGCTGTCAGGTGGGCCTGTAACCCCACAACGTATTTATTCTTGCGCAGGAATAGCTGGCGGCAGTAGCGCATACAAAGTATATTGCCATGTCAGGATTTGGGTGTCGAGTTAAGAAAAAGGGCGCAATTCCACCATCTGTTGGCCAGGCAGCCTTGAATGCCATTAGCCGTAATCAA
>CAYNKM010000446.1:0-1791 GCA_964397795.1 uncultured Desulfovibrio sp.
AGCTTTTGGCCGTCATAAATGCCTTCGATATTCCAAATGTCTTGATCCATTATGTTGCGCGGTTTTTACGTTCGGGAAGGGGTTCGACGACAATATCATTGTAGAAAAGCCGGAACTGGACATTTTCATATGGCCTTTCGACCATCATAAAGGCGCGGCCGATGGAAAGTTCCACACCCGGGTAAACCTTGCCGGCCACCATAAGCCTGCAATTCTGGAGTTCATCGTCATTCAGATTCAGGCGTTTCCAGATTTCTTCCCTGCGGGCGAGCAGCTTTTCTTTCTGGGCCGTGAAACGGACAAGTTTACGCGTGGTCTCATTCGTATCGGGGGGAAGATGCCCGGCAACTGTCTTTAAATGCTGAATTGACTGCGAAAGATCGGCAACTATGGCGTCAATTTTTTCCAGCTGCCGTATGGCCAGAGGGTCATAGCCAAGATAAACATGGGTAGGAATGGCGGCGCGATTCCCAAGTTGTGTTCCTATATATACGCTACCAAAGGCATTAACCGTACTGCCGTATAACTGGCCGCGCACAACCATGTTCGCGCCGGCATAAATCGTGCTGTACAGACAATATTTGTCTATAATCATGTGCCCGCGGGATCGGGCTTCTATTTTTTCGAGATAGGGGGAAAGAAGTTTTCCGCCTGAATCAAGCAGACCATGCTGGCCGGAACCTCCGCGCGCGCCACCGTCAACAATAAGATCCTTTCTGGCTCGTACTATGCCCCCTTCCACAAGTCCCTGTATGCGGACATTATTGGCCTGAACGGAAAAGCCGGAACGAACGGATCCATGCACCGCCATATCGCCAACAAAAAAGATATTGCCAGTATGGAAGCTTACATCCTGGCGAACATTGAGCAGACCCTTGACTGTAATCTGCCCATTATTATAGAAAACATAACCCTTGCTATTGGAAAGCAGGTAGCGCGGATAGGCCGGGTCTATCCGGGTATTTGCCCCCTGGGGAAGATCCGGAGTGTTCCGGATAAAGCGGGGATCAGGCTTTTCATCAAGCTCGTCAAGAGGGACAATCTCTGCGAGAATCTGGCCTGAAATGACATTTTGCGCATAACCCAGGCTGTAAACATCGGCTTCTTCATCAATACCAAGACCGCCGCCAGGCTTCGCTTTCTGGTGGTCAAAGTCGGGATTGAAAAAATGGCGGAGATAATATTGCACTTTGCGCCAGCCTTGATTTAGGATTTATACAACGCTTAATTTTATTGAAAAACAAATTGGATCCCCGATAGTGCCAGGTCGAGGCAAAGTCAGCGGGCTTTTTGAAAATCCTTGTTAAAATTACGCAATTCTTCTTCGCTTTCAACAGTTGGAAAGAATCCCTCGATTTCCGCTTCCTTAAGGACTTGTTCTATATGGGGGGGTATATGGCTCAGGACAAGCCGGCGGCCATAGCGCTGCATGGAGGTATTCAGGCTTACCAGGACGCCCAGGCCGGACTGATCCATCTTTTCAACAGAGCTTAAATCAAGAATAAGCTGGTTGATATTGGGCAATTTACTGTATTCCCTCATTATTTTATTAAATTCCACCACGTCCGGGATCAGGACAGAACCTTTCAGGCGAAGGCAGAGCGCGGAACCCTGTATTTCCTGTTCAAGATTAAACATAAAAATTCTCCTGCTGTTTCAAACTATAAGCGGTATTTTTATTTCCTACAAGCAGGATAGGAATCATTAATAATCTTATTTGCCATTCGCGATTTATTTAATCGCTCTGTTTAAACCATGTGTTGATTTTTCTGGGGGATGACAACTTTTGTG
>CAYNKM010000447.1:0-1776 GCA_964397795.1 uncultured Desulfovibrio sp.
GCAGGAACACCTTTTTTCTATTAAATCTCTAAAAATTCAATGCATACATACCCTAATTAAATTTTTTTAATTTGACTGGATCAGACAGCCCTTACTCTATTTATGCGCATTATATCCTCTTAACTTTTTATCATCTTATTGACACAGATACATAAGGGGGTAGGCACTTATGTTCACTCGCAAGATTTATAATTTATTTGAAGTTGCGCGTTCTGACGGACAAATGGACCCTGAAATCCGGCAAAAAATTTTTTCTGAACATGTAAATCAATTCTCATGCTTTACATTAAATGGCACTTGGTCTGATAAAGAGAACACAAGGAATGATTCCAAAGTTGCCAAGTGTGCCAGATATGCTGGATGGACCAAGGGGTGTACAGAAAGAATTGAAATGACGGATTTCAATACCGATATGATTGGTATTGCTTGTGGACCATATAATAGCATCATAGTCCTAGATATAGATAACATAGCTCTATTTACCCAATATTGTAAAAATAATGCGCTAGCGGTTCCAAGAACCTTCAAAGTGATAACTGGGCAAAGATTTCATTATTATTACCAGTATCCAGAAGAGGGTAAAGATTATAGGTGTCGTTCCTCAAAAAATGGTTTCGACATTCGTGGAAATGGCGGATATGTAGTCGCTCCGGGTTCTACACATCCTAGCGGATGTTATTACGACATCGCTGATTATAATGATGGTAATTTTGCGGACGCGCCGCAATGGTTACTGGATTTAGCTCTGAAGCAAAATGATGATACTATTGCCAATGCTCCTAGGGATAAGGAAAAAACAACTCCTAACCTACCGGCTGTAATCACTGATCAAGCGGTGGCACCTTCACTTGAAGCCTTACTTAATTCTCTTCCCGAGGAAACAAGAACTTTGATTAAGGATGGGAAGCCTATTAAGGAGCGTTCCGAGGCTGTTATGGCAGTCCTTGTTTCCCTTGTAAACCACAATGTTAGTGACGAAAATATTTTTCAGATTTTTGCCACCTACAAGATTGGGGAAAGATGGCAAGAAAAAGGTCCCAATTATTTGTCTGAAGAATTGGCTAGGGCAAAGGATTTTGTAAAGAAAAATCCTCCGGCCTTGATACCTGATGAAAAGAAAAAGACTATAAACCTTGAAGCTGAAGCTGAGAAGCTTCTTTCTGGGTATAAGTTTTTTGTAGATGAAGAAGAGCAGATATATTGCCGTGTTGACCTAAATGGCACTATCCGTTTCCTTCCTATTGATTCAGTGGAATTTTTTGGTTTTGTAAAGAAGGAGATAAAAAATTATTTTGGCGTGTCAATGAAACGAACTATGTTCAATGAACAGCTTTATTCTCTGAAAACAGATTTGGCACTGTATAACCATCCGGCCTATATTGAAGCCATGAAAAGGTTTTTCCAGCTTCCAGGTAAACTCTGGTATGATGCTGGCCGCGATGATATGATGGTTTATGAAATGACATCTGATGGGGTGAATTTAATTCCACAGCCAGAAATTTTGTTAAAGCGTAAGCGTAGTACTGTTGTAGAAGTTGATCTTACACAACATGGGTTAGAAAACATCGGTACATTTTTAACCTTGTTTGAAATAACCGACCTCGTTCAGCGGCACTATTTGCCGGCCCATATTCTGAGCTTCCTCTTTGAAAACATATCAACGCCAATCCTTTATCTGTATGGGGCGGCAGGAAATGGCAAAACCACTTTTGCTTCCCATATTGTCAATATATTTGACCCCAAGAAAGGTACAGGCAGTATCTCCACGGGAAACAT
>CAYNKM010000448.1:0-1775 GCA_964397795.1 uncultured Desulfovibrio sp.
ATGGGGCTTCACTACCATGCCTTCCGCGCCCTGGCTTGTCAGATTTTCCCAGAACTCAATCGCGCTCCTGACTGAATTATCGTTATCTGTTTCTACAAATATCCGTTTTGTTGCCCTGAAGCAGGGCATATCGGAAAAATATTTGTCTATAAGCTCCATTTGCCTTGCATGACCAACGTCACTCCAGACTTTTTTTGCGGTGGCCAGAATATGGAAGGGGGCAACTTTAATATCCTCTACGCCAAAGACAGGGGAACAATAGGACTGCCAGACCCGGTTATATTTATTGATGCAATCCTGTTCCTGTTTCAAACGCTCAAAAAGCCCACTCAATTCTGTTTTTTCTTTTTCAGCAAGACCAGGATTTTTATCCGCGTATTGGGAGAGGGATGCCAGCGAGTTTTTCAGGCCATTGGCCGCGGCGATGCCATAGGGGGCATACTGGCTATCAATCAGGCTTGCCGCCTTGAAAGACCAGGGCAACAGCTCACAGTCCAGACAGACCCAGTCTGTTTCAAACTCATTCCAAAAACCATTATTTGCAAGAGCGGCGCGGATTTGGGCAAGTAGTTCCTTCTGAATTCCCTTTTGAGAAGTATTAAAAAACGGCCTGCCAGTACGTGTCAAAATAATTCCGCAAGCATCATCATGAGAATTGAAGCATTTTTCAGCCGCTTCCTCATTCTTGCAGGCAATTATAATTGCCCGCGAGCCCATATGCTTTTCCTCGCAGATCAGCCTGTCCACGCCTCTTTTTTTATAATAGTCAATGGCCTCCGCAGGATGTTCAAGATAATCCGGATTGGAGCTTGTTTCACAGGGCGACATGGTTGGCGGCAGATAAATGAGCCAATGGGGGTCAGCGGCGAAACGCCCCATTACCTCCAGAGCCGCAAGGGATCTCTCCTCATCACGAATGACAGGAAGGCCCAGACCTGTCTCAATCCTTTGCCGTTTTAAAAGATTCCGTGTATCAGGAAGATAATCCGGCGAAGTTTGCGTCAATGGTTTTACGGGAGGATCATACTCCTTTTTGGCCGCCTCTTTTACAATTTCCATTTCCGGATAACGCAGAGCCGCAAGCGCGCCGCCAAAAACGCAGCCTCCATCAAGGCAAACTGTATTATTCCTGATTCTTATCTCCGATACCGGACTGTGCCCATAGGCGACAAAGGCCTTGCCGTCATAATCCTGCACCCAGTCATTGCGTATGGGCAGTCCGTACTCGTCCCGCTCGCCGGTAGGATCACCATAGAGACAGAATGCCCGCACCAATTTGGAAGAACGCCCCTGAAGTCTGGCTGGCAGCCCGGCATGACAGACCACAAGCTTGCCATCATCCAGAAGGTAGTGGCTGACGAGCCCACGCAAAAAACTTCTCACTTTCTCCCTGAATTCGCTACTCTCCAGCTCCAGTTCCGCCACAGTTCGCTCCAGGCCATGAGCGATCTGAACTTTCCTGCCCTCAAGATAGCGCAAAAGCTTGTCGTCATGATTGCCTGGCACGCATAAGGCATAACCGGCTTCCGCCATGTTCATGATCAGACGGAGAACAGACACATTGGCGGGGCCCCGATCACAAAAATCGCCAAGAAAGATCGCCTGCCTTCCTTCCGGTGGAATTGCCTGAAATTCCGCTTCATTAACTGAATAATTGAGCTTCCTTAAAAGAGCGCATAATTCATCATAACAGCCATGAATATCGCCAATAATGTCAAACGGCCCAGGCTTGCCCGATTTATCCGTCCAGAGAGGAACGCGGGAAATTTCCAGCT
>CAYNKM010000449.1:0-1771 GCA_964397795.1 uncultured Desulfovibrio sp.
TTTAGGCGAGGAAGAAGAATTTAATATTCAGCCAAATTCTGAAAGTGGGATTAAACTTTTTACAGAAAAATCTGTTATCCATCCCCTGCCTCCGACAGACCTGTTACAGCCACCCCTTCCTGCCACTCCCGCGTCCCTTGAAAAACTGAAATCCAGGGGACAGGCTCTCATGTCCTGTTTCAATGATTTTGGCATTCAGGGCGAGCTTGTTAAAATAACACCTGGCCCGGTAATTACCATGTTTGAAGTCCGGCCGGCCGCGGGTGTCAGGGTAGTTAAAATATCAAATCTGGCCGAAGATTTAAGTCTTGCCCTGAAAGCGATCTCTGTGCGCATCCAGCCTGTTCCTGGATCAAATACGGTGGGGATTGAAATTCCCAATGGTACGCGAGAAATGGTCAATTTTAGGGAATTGGCCGAATCTCCTGATTTCAGGGACAGCACTGGTTCACTACCCATAATTCTTGGCAAGACAATTTCCGGAAAACCCTATAGCGCGGACTTGAGCAAAATGCCGCATTTACTTGTTGGCGGCACAACCGGCGCCGGAAAAAGCGTATCCCTCAACGCAATGCTCATCAGCCTTTTATACAAGCATCAACCGTCCGATCTCAAACTTCTACTTATCGATCCCAAAAGAGTCGAAATGTCGGCCTATGCTGATTTGCCCCATCTTGTGCATCCTGTTGTTACAGAAATGGAAGATGCCAAATCCGCCCTGGAATGGGCTATCCATGAAATGGAAAGAAGGTTTGACACTATTAAACGACTTGGTGTTCGCAATGTCGCAAGCTACAATCAAAGGCTCGCAAGTTATAAGGATTCCCTGCCTCCAGACTTTAAAGATCTTCAGCCAATTCCCTATCTTGTGATAGTTATTGATGAATTGGCCGATTTGATGATGACCGCGGCACGTGAGGTTGAATCAAGTATCTTGAGACTGCTTCAGCTTGCCAGGGCTGCGGCCATTCATCTTATTCTCGCAACACAACGTCCAAGTGTGGATGTTGTTACCGGTCTTCTCAAGGCTAATCTTAGCTGCCGTGTCGCCTTTAAAGTGATAAGCCGACACGATTCAAGAACAATACTGGATCAGACAGGTGCCGAACAGCTTTTGGGCAAGGGAGACATGCTTTTTAAACCTCCGGCCGGTGCCCTCTTGCGCCTCCATGCTCCCTTTTTAAGTGATGAGGAAATACAGGCCGTTGTCAATTACTGGAAAAATAAGGAAAATCCTGTTTACAATATTGATTTTTCCAAATGGAACTCGGATAAACAGTCTTCCTCTTTTTCTGGCAGTGATTTTTCAGACAATCTGTATGAGGAAGCAAAGACGTTCGTTATGGAACAGGGGCGGGGTTCAATTTCTCTGCTTCAGCGCCATTTAAAAATTGGTTTTAATCGAGCCGCAAGAATAATAGAACAAATGGAAAAAGATGGTATAATTACTCACGCCGACGGAAGCAAACCCAGAACGGTTATCAAAAATTAAAAGGAGGGGCAATGCTGAGAATTTTACTCTTTCTGCTCTTTATTTTTTCGGGAACAGATGCCTGGTCTGCCAGCGCGGATAACGCCCTTGTTGACAGAATCCAAAAGACATATGAAGGAATGAACGCTTTTAACGCCGATTTTGAACAGACCCTTACACATAAGGAAAGCGGATCTGTGGAAAAGAGAAAAGGATCCCTCGCTTTTAAAAAACCTTTATTTGTCCGCTGGGAAACCGCAAAACCAAACCAGGAAACTCATGTAATAAATGATTCGGAAA
>CAYNKM010000450.1:0-584 GCA_964397795.1 uncultured Desulfovibrio sp.
GTGTCGGCAGTTCAATTCTGTCTCTCGGCACCACATTAAAAATTAACAAGACCCTGCGATGCTCCAAAAGCCTTGCAGGGTCTTGATTTTCAGCCATATTCTTGTCAGAGCCTATGGCCAGTTTTACATTCGAAAGTATACCGGTAGCGTTGTCCCCCGATTATGCCATTGCTGACATGCCGGATTACAGCCACTTGGGAAGAGATGCGCGTTATACAAAACTGCGCGGATATGGCAAGTCTATTATCAGGTTAAAAGAGCATTATTCAAGACTGATCCATAAGGAAAGTGTCGTTATAAAAATTCCCCGCAAGACGCTCAAACTGCTCTTCGCTGGCCGCAAGAATTGCCCGGCCATTCCTGCCAGAGTCCCAACCGAATTGCCAATGCAAACAAAACAGTCAAGCTCGCTTATAAAAGCGACAGTATTATCCAGATCATTGCACATATCAAGTTCTGGAAAGCCGGGGAGCTTTCCAGCAAAGTCCTGGTTCAGATAATCCTCCGCCTCCGCGGTTAAACCATCATATTGCGGATTTACAAGCTTTGTCATTTTCAAATAATGGGCGATGATTTCAAAAATA
>CAYNKM010000450.1:594-1762 GCA_964397795.1 uncultured Desulfovibrio sp.
AAGCGATCGCTGTTTTCATAGTCCAGTCGTGTGCCAGGCTATACGAGTTATATCATCCCTGGATCAGGAAGTAACTTTTTAGAATAAATAATCTTTGCGTCAATGAGATCCTGGCTATTGAAGATGGAAGAGGAAAACATAAGCTTACAACAGCCTATTTAAATATATGCCCAAAAGAAATACGGTCGGGCTATCAGAATGGCTTTATCCAAAAACGCATCCGGACAGGGTTTTCCATTTGCAGGTTTTGACGCGGATAGTACGGAATATGACTTATCTCTTAAAAATAGCCAGGCTCATATCATGACAGGATATGAGTCAATATCTGAAATATTGTCTCTGACAGGTTGCAGAGCATTTAGGTCCGAATAATTACCTATAAAGTTACAAGAGGGGACAGTAAAAGTTTTTAAATTTAAGCCAAGTTTATTCCTTATGGCTAAAAATCAAGGGAATTGGAAGATAAAAACTTAATTCCGTCCGCCAGCTTTGGGCGAGATGAGCGGATGGCTTTTCTCATTCTGGTCAAATCTGGCTTCTGTAAGGACACCGTCCTGAAATTCAAAGGTCACATTATTATTAATTTCAGAAGGATTACCGCCATATCCACACGGTCTGCAGACCTTGACCCCGTTTTGAATGATACAAATTGTCACAGGCATATCGCCAGAACAACTGTAAGCGATAGAGTTCACATTGTCCCTGGAAACATCCCCGGTCCTGTCTCCATCCCCGAAAGCGTTGTAAATTTCATGCGCCGTGGCTTTGGCCGCGTCAAATTCATAGACAATGGGATTGGGAATATTGCCGATTTTTTTCATGCAGCCTGCAACAAGCAGAGGCAATACCAAAAGAACAAGTAATTTTTTATGGGCCATGACAGCTCCCGCAAGGTATTATTATTTATAATTATTAATAATATCATTATTTAATATGATTGAAAAGAAGCGGGCGGAATCTTGCCCTGATTAAACCGGCCAGAAACTCCTCTCAGCCGAATCATTTCTTGACAGGTATAATTTCGCGAATTGGCCAGGCTATTGCATGTGTAATTTCAGATATCACCATTCCTCTAACGATACTCTGGTCATAAGTGAAAAATACGCCAATGGCTTAGAGCAATTTGCCTTTTATTTTATTTAAAAATTTTCTAGAATACTGGGATGAA
>CAYNKM010000451.1:0-1760 GCA_964397795.1 uncultured Desulfovibrio sp.
GTTCCTCGATACTGAAAATCTGTGTCAAAACCGGATGGCAATTTGCGCGAAAGCCAGATTGTCAGAAGTAAATACAGCTTTAAATAAGCTCGCCACCTATAATATAAGTCTGAATGAGGAGGAAAAACTGGTTCTGGATAATCTTCTGGACGAATTGAAAAACGAGAAAATGGGATTGGAGGAATTTGATCAGATTCTGAATTCCTGTTGTTATCCTGTAAATTCCTGGAAGGACATCAGGATTTCCCCCCTGAATATCATGGCGACTTCCGGTCATGTCTGGTCGGATATAAATCATGAGGAACAGTCGGAAATTATTAAAGAAGCGCTTGAAGGATGGCCCAACTTTATTCCCGCCCGCCATATGTTGATTGATTTGTCTGATGAAAAATCGCTTGTCAAAGGCGTTGATTTCTGGAAAAGAATGGCATCGGAAGGCGGGAAGGGTATGGCGGTTAAACCACCGGAAGTTATCCGCAGGGTAAAAGGTGAACTTGTCCTGCCGGAGATACTTTGCCCAAGCGACCCGTATTTACGCCTTGTTTACGGACCAGATTATATGAAAAGGGTTTGGGAAAACAAATCCCGTGACTTTTCCGCCATGAGCGGACGTGCACTAAAGGAATTTGCCTTGGGTCAGGAAGCCCTTTCAAGATATGTTTCTGGTGAAGCTCTTTACCGTATCCATGAATGTATATTCGCCATTCTCACTTCTGAAAGCGAAGAGGCGGATTTTTCCTTGTAGTTAGAAAATTCAATTCATCCTCTTTAGGAACATGGAAATTTAAAAAACTTGAAGGTTTACTTTAAGTTTGTGGTATTTAATGACCAGGGACGCCGGGTTTTCCAGCGTCCCCATTTATTTTTAAAGCTTAATAAATTGTTCAATGTGGTTTTTGAGTCTGACGGCCTGTTCCCTGGCGCGATTGACCACGCCTTCCTTCAATTCCGGAGTGGATTTTCCCGCGGCGTCAAAGGGCATCATTCCAAAGGAATAAACCGCTCCACGATAAATCATGCCGGTAAAGGTCGCGGTTGACATCATGGAAAACAGATAGTCCTCTATGGGATGATGAAGCGCGGACTGGGGGGTATAGATGGATTCAGGTCCGCCGGTTGTAAAGGATAGCGTCAGGCTTTTTCCTTTCAGGGCGGTTCCTCCACCTCCATAGGCCCAGCCGTGGGTAAATACCTGTTCAATATATGCGTGGAGCAGAGAGGGCGCGGCGTACCACCAGATGGGATACTGAAAGATAATCATTTCAGCGTCTTTCAGACGGGCCTGTTCCTTTTGGACATCCATTTTGTAATCGGGATATAATTCGTTGATATTGGCCACATCAACGCCAGGCACTAGCCTTGTAAATTCTTCCACAATAGTTTTATTTGCAAGGGAGGCCCTGTTATTTGGATGGGCATAGATGGAAACAATTTTAGCCATGATTTCCTCCATTTGGATTTTTAAGGTATGGGATATAATAAAGACCATAAATCAGGATGAAACTGATTGGCAAGAAAAGTTTTGGATCTTTTTGGACTGGCGGGTGGAAGCGTTAAATTTACATCAGGCCTTCCGGCCAATTTTTAAAAAGACGCAATATGCCCAATCACCTATATAAATCACCTCAGGCTGATGGGACGGACTTTTTCTCTTTTTATATAATTGTCCACAAATCACTTTTGCCAAATCTGGCAATGAGCAAATGAATTTTAAATTTAATCTAAAGTTTTAAAATCGGCATCCGTTATTAATAGCGCAT
>CAYNKM010000452.1:0-1746 GCA_964397795.1 uncultured Desulfovibrio sp.
GAACCCCGCATCATGTGACGCCTTTATCTTACAATTCAACCTTGCCTTACCCCTTTCTTTGCAGGTATGGGATAACAATTTTTAAAGGAAATCTGGAAATTTAGTCATCACTCAAACCCAAAGCGGAAAGAATACTTGCCCTGACCTGTAATGGCGACGCCGGAATGGACTCTATAGGCCAGCTCCTGTCCACCCATAAAGGAATATCACAACAATCCGAATCAGCGTCATAATGACTCCCCTCGTCATTCATCCCATGGTCGCTAATACACATAATTTTATATCCTTCATTAAGCCAGGATGGCAAATAAACCGCAAGAAGCCCGTCTATTCCCCTGACGGCTTCCCTGTATAAGCAAGAGTCCGCGCCGGATTTATGCCCGGCGTAATCCGCCCCCATACTGTGAACCATTAAAAGCTGGGGAGAATAAAGCTGGCGCAGAGCTTCCGCGTCGGCAAAAACTTCAGGATCAGGATAGGAATCGCTGCCATAAAAAAGGGCTTTCTGGATAGCAGTCCCGCTATTATCCCAGAACCTATGTGTAGAAAGATTGAAATTCTCTCCGCAGCAAAGTTCATAAAACCAGCCATAGGCGACCGCGGCGGTTCGCATTCCCGCATCGGCGGCGGCTGAAAAAAAAGTATTTTTTAATGGTAAATGCCTTTGCCCATTATACAGAATTTCATTCTCGAGGGGAGTTTTGCCTGTAAGAAAAGAAGCGTATGCAGGTCTGGAAATTGGCGGCAGAACAGCCTGAAGTCGGCTCTGCCCCATTTTGCCTGCCTCGGTCAGCGCCCGCATAAAACTCATGCATTGTCGTGAGGCGGCAAAAGAAAGGCCATCAATTAGTATAAAAATAACCTTTTCTTTTACCAATCGCGCCCTGCCTCCGCTTTTATCAGGGGAAAACCCTCCGCCAAAGCTGGCAATTTATTCATAACGATACCTTCACATTTGTAATTTTTAAAAAGCCATCTACAAAACGACGTTATCTTTTCAAGCAGATTATCCGCGGCGAATTGATCGGGCACATGAGGAGAAGCGCCGGGCATTAGTTCGGAGGAATGTAAAAAAAGATTAAGAAGTCTTCCGCCGCGCCTGAAATGGGTTCGTACCGCCTGGCGCATGACAAAAGAAGAATGCCAGAGGGGATTGGCACTCATTGCGCCAAAAAAATGGAAGGAATCAAGAATCGCGGGAGATTGAGACCATAAATAATGCCAGCTTTTCACAAGGCCCGGAAACAGGGGAATCTGGGTAATTGGCGCTTCCAGAATAACTTTGCCCGTATCATCCGCATACCAGTAGGGATTTACAGGAGCCAGAAAGTGATCCGCTCCCCCTTTAAAGGAACGCAGAGGACAAATTGAACTGTCCACTTTTATTCCCAGATCCGCCAGCAACGGCAATAGTTTCGCCTTGAGATCCCAGCGCCCCATGCGAAAGGATACGGGCGTCTCTCCCAAAAAATTTTTGCCTGCTTCTACAAGATTGATAAGCTTCTTGCGTAGAATTTCTTCAGGAATTTTATGTGTCCTTTCGGGAGGCCCACTATTTTGGCCGTCTAAAAGAGGCGGGGTATTCCAGTGATGCAAATGCAGGCCAATTTCCGCGCCTGCGCTGTTCCGCATATCTTCAAGTACTTTACAGGCTTCCCTGTTTTTGAGCACAGAATAAGAACACAGGAGAGTTAGCGGTAAATTCAGTTCCTCGCTTAAGGGTTTTAAACGCCTTAAATGGGCAAC
>CAYNKM010000453.1:0-1723 GCA_964397795.1 uncultured Desulfovibrio sp.
TGATATATTCCCATTGTTCCTTTATAAGCTCATAATTGCGCCCGAAACGATCAAGAGACTGCACAATCAGGACATCACCCTCTTTTAGCCTTTTGACCATTTTCTTATATTGTGGTCTTTCAAAATCCTTTCCAGATTGCTTGTCCAGATAGATTTTATCAACGCATGCCTTTTGTAAGGCGTCAATCTGCCTGGCCTCGTTCTGATCAGCGGAGGAAACCCTCGCATACCCGTGAATCATTCCCCGCTCCCCTCCTGTCTATCTCGGTCTTCCTTTACGGCCTTTCTTGCCCCTTCCCGCCAGCAGTTTTTGCATGCTTCCATACTTGGACAAATTGTTATTTCCGGAACGCCTTTTATACATTCATGCTTGCCGACAAATTTTGCCAGCCAGTCCGCCTCCTTATTCAGCCCGTGATACGCTTCATGTAACCTTGTTAAATTCTTTTCCAAAATTTCAATTCTTTGTACCTTGCGGCCAATGCGGGATTTCTGATCATTGACCTTCTTTTCCAGCTTTTCCTTTTCCCTGCTCAATTCATCCACCATATCCAATAACTCAAGCCCCTGGTTTACAGTTACCGGACTGCTTATATCGTACGGCCAGTGTTGCAGCATGTCACGCAACCTTGCCCTGCTTTCCGCTGTTTCAAGCATTGTCATCCTCCCTGTTTTCCTTTACGGCCTTGCGCGCCGCTTCCCGCCAGTCATTGGCCATGATTTCCCAGCAGGGCCTTTTTGTCCTGGGACATATGGCACAGCCCGCTTCGTAATCATGGCAAATATCGGATAGCATATCCGCCAGCCAGTCCGCCTCCCTTTCCAGCTGTGCTTTCTCCTCCAGTAATTTATCCTCTTTTATATTCCGCTTTCTGCCTTCGGCCATGCAGCCCGCGAAATATGAAATGGTCAGCGCCTGCGGATCATTGAGCATGTCCGGCCCATAATTATTTTCAAACAGTTCCCGCAACGCCCCGATCATCTCCCTGATCATGGCCGGATTAGCCGCCGCGATATATTCCGCGTTTCTTTCCGCATCAACCGCGTCTTCAAAGCTGGCTATTCTGATTTCAAACTGATCCTTAATGACACTATCAATAACTTTCTCCGAGTAATTGTCACTGGTAATAACTTTACCTGAATAATCGTCATCAGTTATAAACCAGTTGCCCTCGCTTGCCCTTTTCGCCAGCCATTCCAGCCTGTCCAGCTTTTCCCAAAAATTTTTATTAATCATCCTCTCCACCCCTCCTGATCAGAATCTTCAGCCACATACAGATACCCCATATACCCAATATAAAACCCAGAAGAAAAACCCCTATCATTACGCCCACGCCCATTATCACTCCTTTTTTATCCCCAGCCTTTCCGCCAGCCTTTTCAGCTTTTTCTGCCTTTGCCGCTTTCGTGCTATCAATTCAATGCCTGTCATTTAGCTGTACCCCCCCCTATATATCGCCACCAAAACTGATGTATTTTCATGGATATAAAAAAAGCCTGACTTTGACCCGTCCGGCATGGATTTTACAAAGTAGTTTAGGATGAATGAAAGATAGAGGCTTACTTCAATCTATGATCAGCTCATTGCAGAATTAATCCGAGATGGAGATGGCTCTATAGGCGATTGCTTATTCTTTCAAAACAGATGAGCTCTCCAAATTCCTAATTGTATCCCTTTTTGTAAATTTTGATATTGTGGCGGTTGATTCAACTGGTTCAGTCA
>CAYNKM010000454.1:0-1712 GCA_964397795.1 uncultured Desulfovibrio sp.
GATATGACCAGTTCCTAAATTTAATCCAAGTTGACACTCATTATATTCACAAATAAAGTTTTGAGGTTCAGTAAAGACTACGTCATATTTATCGAAATAATCTATCGGGAATACTTTCTGATGAGCGCCTCGTTCAAATGATTTATTATAGATGGCGTTACTCAAAGCTGATATTTCTGTTTGACAGCTAATTTCTTCCTTACTGTCATTGAAATCAAATTTTTTTATGGATACGAGAACGTAATGATCTGGAGTCACGTTCTTCTTATTATTTTTACTTGTGGCTTGTGAGTTTAGACTAGTAATAAATTTGATTGGTTCGGTATAGATATTTTTAGTCAGAAAGAATTTGAAAAGTTTATATGTTATCTGTTTTCCAAGAACATCGCGTAGTGCCTCATTGCTATAAGGAATTGAATTACCAAAAGTTGAGTCAGACAATATTGCATTCAATCTTGCCCAAGGGTTATCTAGAGTTGTGCGCTGTCCCTGATATTCCATATACATTTGGATATTATCAACTTTATGCTCACTTTTGTCGAAATGGAAAAGAGCTTCAAAAGTTACGTCAGGATTTTCGCCTTCCATCCACTTTATAAACTCGTTATAACCCTCTCTTTTTGGATCCACAGCATCCTGTTTGTAGGTAAAAAGATCAGGAATCACTGAACCATTCAAGAGAAGTGCCGGAGTATATTTGGCAGTAAAACTGACCCACTTTTCATCATCTTTTGTTACTGTCCCCCACTCCTTGTCTGTAAGGTATTTATAGCGATCAAATGCGTTGCCCAGGGTAATATCAGTGTTGGTAATGGAAACAGAATTTTGCACATTCTTCACATCACTGGAATTTCCGCCAAAAAGCCAATATCCCCCCAATAAAACAACAAGAATGCCGCAGGCCCAGCCAATATATTTTTTACTTGTGTATTTTTTCAGCTGATCTGGCGAAGATGAAGCCATTCCCCTTGCCTTATTGACCGTATCCTGGAGGCTATCTTTATTGATTGATCCAACCATCTCTTTTGCCTTGCGCGCAGCATCCTGAATACCTTCCTTATTTATGGAAGATACAGCGTTTTTGGCTTTACCGATTGTTTCGCTAAATTTATCCTTGAATCCCATAACTTCCTCCCATATGCTGAAAAACTGATAATAAATTTACTTAAGCAGGAGTTAAATTTATCTCGGCATCTTTCCGTCTTACGGAATTTCAAAAAAATTTTTTATTTTCCCTGACTAAAAATAGGCATTATCCTGATTAATAGTCAAGAGAATATGAGCAATAAGCCATACAACGCGTCAATTTGGTAGAATAAAATTCTTTGCCAAAAAGGAGCGCGTTGTGGTTTCCCGAAATATTAGCAGCTTGTCAAAACTTGTGGGGAGGAATATCGCTGAAAGGCGCAAGCAGATAGGAATGACGCAGGAAGGTCTGGGCGAAATTCTGGGCATAACTGGGGCGGCCATGTCCCGCATTGAAAGCGGCCAGACCACGCCCAGATTTTCACGGCTGGAGGATTTGGCTGACGCGCTTCATTGCCAGGTTGCGGACTTGTTCCGCTCCCAGGAACGGCCTTTGAGAGTAAGGCTGGAGACTATTGAGGATATGTTGAAACCGCTTCCGCTGGCTACGCAGGAGGAGCTTGTGCATCTACTGGTGGTGGCTATCCAGATGGTGAAGAATTGCCAAAATAAATAAAATATTTTTC
>CAYNKM010000455.1:0-1692 GCA_964397795.1 uncultured Desulfovibrio sp.
ACAGTGCAAAATGTCACGAATTAAATTTATTCATAGCCTCGCTCGTCTTGTCCCTGACCATAAGCTCCAGAGAGGAAACCGCTTTCTCCGTACCCTCCGCCATAAGCTTTTTTTCCTCGTCGTTAAAGTGAGACAATACCCAGTCGGCAAGATTGTAGTCCTTGTGAGGCTTTGCTCCCACGCCTATCTTTATTCGCGGAAACGTGTCGAAGCCCGTAAGATAAATTATAGACTTCATGCCGTTGTGACCGCCGTCCGAGCCCTTGCGCCGAATGCGGATATGGGACGGCTCAAGGCTGATATCGTCAAAACATATTATAACCCTTTCGGGTGGGATTTTATAGAAATTCATGGCTTCTACGATCGCTTCGCCGCTGTTGTTCATAAAGGTGGTGGGCTTCATCAGCAGGCAGTTCACGCCGTTAACGGCAGCAACTGCGGTCAATGATTTGAAGCGTATCTTTTTAAGCTGCACGCCGCATTTCTCCGCAAGTCTGTCGAGAGCCATAAAGCCTGCGTTGTGGCGTGTGTTTTCGTATTTTTCGCCGGGATTTCCAAGTCCCGCTATAATGTAGTCGGGCTGACCGACGGGTTCGGGTTTTTCTTTGTTCAGTTGGTTGAAGATGTCGAAAATGCTCATTTTGGTTTTCCTTTCGGAGTAATTTTTGAAGACATAATTTGTGGTAAACCACAATAACCTGCCCGGAGCATACCGGGCAGGTAAATAGTTTTATTTTGTTGAAAAGCTGTTTACGGACTTATGTGTTAAACAGCGGAGACACGGGCTTATCCGCATAAATGCGCTGTATCGCCTGTGCAAACACGGGAGCGACAGGCAGCACGGTTATCTTGTCAAGCTTCTTTTCCTCGGGAAGCGCGATAGTGTCAAGCAGGACAAGCTCCTTGATAACGCTGTCGCGGATACGGTCTATAGCGGGTCCAGACAGTACGCCGTGAGTAGCGCAGGCGTAAACTTCCTTTGCGCCGCCGATGTCAAGGATGGCTTTCGCTGCGTTGCAGAGAGTACCTGCCGTGTCGATCATGTCGTCCACAAGGATAACGCTTTTGCCTCTTACGTCGCCGATGATGTTCATTACCTCGCACACGTTTGCTCTCTGACGGCGTTTGTCAACAATTGCAAAGGGTACGCCCAGACGCTGCGCAAAGTTGCGCGCTCTCGTTACCGAACCGAGGTCGGGAGAAACCACCATAACGTTCTCTTTGCAGTCCTTGAATTTTTCCACATAGTAGGGGGCAAGGATAGGCACGCCGAGAAGATGATCCACGGGGATATTAAAGAAGCCCTGTATCTGGGAGCAGTGCAGATCCATGGAAAGAACTCTGTCCGCACCCGCAACGGAGATAAGGTCTGCAACAAGCTTTGCGGAGATCGGATCTCTCGCTTTTGCTTTTCTGTCCTGACGCGCGTATCCCATGTAGGGAATTACCGCGGTGATGCGTCCGGCAGAGGCTCTCTTGAAAGCGTCGATCATAATGAGCAGCTCCATAAGGTGATCGTTTACGGGAGAGCTTGTGGACTGTACCACGAAAACGTCCGAGCCGCGGACGCTCTCCTTGATGGAAACGCTTATCTCGCCGTCGGAGAAGGTCACCACCTCCGACTGTCCGAGAGGCATACCCAGATACTTCGCGATCTCCTCTGCTACCTTGGGATTGGAGTTTGCGGTGAAA
>CAYNKM010000456.1:0-1683 GCA_964397795.1 uncultured Desulfovibrio sp.
TTTGTTGTATAAGGCCCGATTGCCCCTGTATATTCATCCTCATTCGGCCCAAAAAGCTGTTGCCCGCTTACCTCGGAGGATGTGACAATATTATCAGGGAAAATTGTTACAGGATTGCCGGGCTTTACAATCTCAATAGCTATATCCGGCGGAAAATAATAAATCATTCTCAATATCATGGCTGAATGATCATCATTTCCAGCATCGGTTGCGGCACTTACATTCGCCGCCCTTATTTGCCACCGGCTGAACTCTGAAAAAGAAAAGGAATAATACTCTGAAAAGGAACTTCTTGTATTTTTTGTTATTGTCTTTGTGCCTAAATCTTTCCAGCTCCCTATGGGATTCCCATTTTTATCAAGCTGTTGCGCCTGAAACTGTACTTTTGCTGTTCTGCTAGTATAAACATATTTATTATACTGCTGTGAAAAATAATCATCTGGATCGCCAGGACTTTCAGATATTGATACATTACACAAGCCATTTGGAAAGTATATTTCAACTTTTATTTGCTGTGTTTCTTCTTTCGCCTTTGTGCATGATACAGGTGAATTATAACCAGCACCTCTTTTAAGGGTCTGGTTGTGATAGACGCTTCGTTCCGTGCCTGAATTTGTATAGCCGCTTTCTAAAAATTTTCCGTTCTGCCAGAAAACGGTCTCCCCAAACTGAAGGCTTTCAATTTCGCATTCACCTCTTGTCACGCCGTAAACAAAATAGCCTATCTGATCATTGTCAACATATTCAGTCCATGTGTTTGCGACAAAATCGACAACAATCTGCATACGGCCAAAAAGCTCCGGCTCGGTCTGGTAAAGTCTTGCCTGATTGCCGCTAGAATTTATATTATAGGTTGGGCTTGCCTGTTCTGCGCTCATTGCCCCCATCTGGCCTTGCGGGAGTTTGTTCTGAAACAATGCGCCTGTAAGCACCGTTCCAAGCATCATTATGGTTGCCCCGGCCAATCCGGCAGCAAAATTGGCCATATTTGCACTCCAGCACAAAGTCCCTGCCAGATAACCCCCTGTTCCACCTAAATACCATGTAGCCGCTGCCGCCAATGCGATAATGCCTATTTGTAAAACCATTTGAACGGGGTTAGATCCGCCACCCCCGCCCCCGCCCATTGGAAGCTGCCTAAACTGGATTTTGGCGTCTGATAGTTTTACATCCCAATCCCCCCTGTTTTTTACCGCTGCCCTTGAGCCGACAAAAGCGATAGTTGGAACAGGGAATTTCCCTCCTGAATCAGGACAGATAGTACAGGCGGCCTCGGTAAGCGTCATCTCATCTGCCATTTCAAAGGCGTCAAAAATAACGCCGTCAGGGGAAATATATTCAACTTTCAGCACTGGCAAAAATCCTTATGCCGAAACCAGCGGATAAGGGGAAAGCCCATAAACTTGAGTTCCATAGGACTGTTTATTGTAACCCCACAAGCTGATTCAGGACAATGTAAAATTCTCAAGCCCTCGCTTGTTTCAACCGCAATTCCGCAATGCCCCATAAGTGTTTTGCGGCCCATGAAGCAGACGTCAAATTCCTGCGGATCTTCATTTTCAGGAAGTGGCAATAAATCAAAAATTTCCGGCTTCATGGCCCTTGCGCATTGCAAGGGGGATTGAGCGTTGGCAACAGGAATTGCGCTTGTCTTTATGCCGAAAAGATCAAAATAGATTGAAC
>CAYNKM010000457.1:0-1676 GCA_964397795.1 uncultured Desulfovibrio sp.
TTAAATTCATCAAGGAGCATCTTGCAAAGGGTGCTTTTTCCGCTTCCCGAAGGCGCGCTGATGACTATGGAGCTGCCCTTTCTCATTATTGATTCTCCTGCGCAAAACGCTGACTTATTGTTTCAGGCTGAATCGCGGAAAGAATTACATGGTTTGAATCGGTAACCAGTATGGAGCGGGTTTTTCGTCCCTGGGTAGCGTCAATTAATCGCCCTTCAGATTTGGCGTCTTCCCTCAGGCGGCGCATGGGAGAGGACGCGGGATTGATTATCCCAATAACCCGGCTGGCCAATACATAATTTCCAAAACCTATATTGACAATATTATCCTGATTCATAATCATTCCAGATTCTGCACCTGTTCGCGGCATTTTTCCAGTTCGTTCTTGAAATCAACAACCAGGCCGGAAAGCTGCGTATCAGGGAGTTTGTTGCCGAAGGTATTGACTTCCCTGAAACATTCCTGAAGCGTGAAATCCAGCTTGCGGCCGGCGTCTTCTCCATGCCGAAGCAATTGCTGCAGACGCTCCAGATGCGCAAAAAGACGAGTTAGCTCTTCCGACACATCCAGCCTGTCAGTCAGGATTGCGGCTTCCTGCAAAAAGCGGTTTTCGTCCAGGGTCAGATCATCAACCGCCATAACGCGGACAAGCCGCTCTTTTAATGTGGAAATCCGGTCCTCTTTTATTTCAGGAGCTTTTTCGCTAAATATCTCCGTCCATTCTTCCATGCGAAGGATGCGGGACTCCAGATCTGAAGCCAATTTTGCCCCTTCGCCTATCCTGGCTTCATTCCAGTCTTCCAGAACAATGGACAGGCCTTTTTCCAGTTTTATAGAGAGGTTGTCATCCGGATCCAACTGGGCCTCGCCCCACAGGGAAGACAGGGAAAGAAGGCAGTTATAATCGGGCCTAAATTCATCGCCCCGGCTTTGGGCCAGATTCTCAAGATCATTTAGCATTGAGGACGCCAAGGCGGCGTTAAAATTCTGGGCTGGCGCGGAGCCTGGAGCAAATTGAAGCTGGAGGAAAATTTCAATCCGACCGCGACTCGCATAGCGTCGAACCAGTTTTTCCAGACCAGGCTCAAGATAACGCGCAAACTGCGGTAAATGCCATTTGAGATCAAGATAACGGCTATTGACGCTTCTTATTTCCCATTGTTGGGTTATACCAGCATTTTCAACAAGACAGCGGCCAAAACCTGTCATGCTTCGCAGCATAAATATACCTTAATTATATTATAAATAAAAAATTATTCTGAAAAATGTTATAATTTATTTTTGGGTGGAACATCCGCCGCTTCCCGTACAGTTTTGACAACTTTGTCCAGAGTTCATGCGGGATGCGAGAGGATGGACAGGGCCCGGTTTATAAGGAAACGCGCCCTTTTTTTGCGGGCTTGGCGCGCTGATTTTTCTTTCTGTATTACTGGATGAACAGGCGGGGCAAAGCGGGTGAAAATTCTCCCGGCATATTTCTTCAAATATATGTCCGCAATCGGAACATAAAAATTCAAAAAGGGGCATAACTTGCTCCTGATTTATTTAAAGAGATGAAACCAGTTTTGAAACAAGATAATATGTAAAGGCAGGAAACAAGGCAATACCCTTATGGCGGCTGGGAAAAGCGGAAAATTTAATTTATAAGCTTTCAGTCAGTATATAATCACAAATTA
>CAYNKM010000458.1:0-1671 GCA_964397795.1 uncultured Desulfovibrio sp.
ATCGGCATAAGATAGAATGAGGAACAGGAGTATCGACAGCGTAATCGCAATAAGGACGTTTATGGAGAATCCGCAATTTCCTGCAAAAGTTCCGTTTAGTTCAATCCCCATAAGCGGCTCTGATAATTTTGCCGCATAGCAATAAGGCATTAACCACCAGACCGTTGTATTTCCAAATATGATTGGCAGGAAAATCCCAAACAGTGTGTTTAATACTACTGGTAAAAATAATCCTGCCTTGCGCGAAAGACACAGACACAATGGAATCTGCCAGACAGAGGAGAGAATAATTCCGATACTGCCGATAATGCTCTGCAAAACAGAATATACCGCTGTTGCCGGAGAAATAACAGTACTGATAGAAATAAGAATTGCTAAGAATACGGCTGTAATTAACAGCTTTTCTATTAGAACAATACCTTTTGCGAATTCAAATTTCGAGAGATTCATAGGCATAGAAAATACAGAGTAGCATTTCCCAGCATCTTCTTCTTTCTTGTTTGATAAGGAGCACAAAATTGCAATCGCACCCGGAAGTAAAAACGCATACCACCAATAAAAAGCGGTATATTGGAAACAGATAAAGCCGCCGACGATCCACGCAAACATAGTTGTAATTAGTGGAATGAAAAGAAGTAATTTGTTTGATATTGTCCTTTTGAATTTCAAATTTTCTGCTCTCAAATAGTTCATGCCCTATCCCTCCCTGTGGTTGCTTTTAGCAACATCCATAAAAAGTTGTTCCAAATCTTGGCCTGCGTTCAGTTTTCCTTCATAGCCCAGAACACCACCCGCAATAATGCCGATATAGTCGGCTGTTTTCTGCACTTCGGAAAGAATGTGACTGGATAGGATAACTGTAATACCTTTTGCCGGAAAAGAACGAATAAGCTCCTTAAGTTCCTCAATCCCAACAGGGTCAAGTCCGTTGGTCGGTTCATCAAGAATAAGCAAATCGGGGTTATTTAGTAGTGCAATCGCGATTCCAAGCCGCTGCTTCATTCCAAGAGAGAATTGCCCAGCTCTTTTTCTTCTTGTTTCTGTAAGGCGGACGATTTCCAGCACTTCATGAATTCTCTTGTCCGAAAGCCCTAATATAGTCGTCCTAACTTTTAGATTTTCATAGGCGGTCAAGTTCTCATAAAGCGGCGGCATTTCAATCAATGCCCCAATATGGTTCAAGTCACTGCGCTTCCATGCGTGGCCGTCAAATTCAATGCTTCCAGATGTCGGTTCCAAAATACCCGTAATCATTTTAAGCGTTGTGGATTTTCCGGCGCCATTCGGTCCCAACAGTCCGTAAACAGAATTCTTTTCAATGTTCAGCGATATATTATTTACGGCTGTCTGCCCGCTGAACGATTTGCAGAGATTCGTTGTTTTCAGCAGCATATTCATATTTCTGCTATCCTTTCTTTTTAGAATGAGGAAAGGATAACTACCATTTTTGAAGATTTCATAAAGAAACATGAAATTTCCTTGATTGCGTAGAAGCAACGGAGGCTCCTTCGCTGGAAACGATGCTGAAAGCCAAATATGAATGTAAAGGGTATTCCTCTGAGGAATGGATTGTAACTGCTCTCCCGCATGATGCAGCCATGCCCTGTCCATAATAGGTAAGCGTCAAATCTCCGTGCGCAAAAAAGCCCGCAGCCAGGGTGGCCCCTGGCT
>CAYNKM010000459.1:0-1657 GCA_964397795.1 uncultured Desulfovibrio sp.
ATGCTTGAAGAGATACTCTCATTTTTACGAGGAGTACGTGAATTTCTGGATATTGGAGAAGGTCTGGAAACCATCCTGGCTTTCGATAGCACTCATGGGTATTGGCGTGGAGATATATATCCACCTTATAAGGCTGATAGGGATACTTCACGGGAAAGAAGTGATTTGGACTGGGAGGCCGCAAGAAGGGAGTTCGCGGTAATCGCTGGACTTCTGGATCAGGCGACACCCTGGAAAGTATTACAGGTTGATAAATGTGAAGCAGACGATGTGATATATACACTTGCCACAGATTCTAAGGAACCTGTTATTATCTATAGCGGTGACTCGGACTATCTTCAGCTAGTAAATGACGATGTTTCCCTGTGGATGCCTCACCATGACTGTTTCGCAGAGTTTCCAAGAGTATGCAGAATTGGGGGCGGTGACGCCTGGTGCGAAAATGCTAATGCCTATTTACAATACGCAATTCTCACCGGTCAGGGCGGGAAGGATAACGTCTATAATGTGAAAACCCCTTCTAATTGGGACAATTCCCTTGGTAAGCGAAAACCGAGCTTTGGCGTGGTGGCAGCGAAGAAAATTCTCGATAAGCCTGATTTTATGACGGAGCTGGAAAGACTTGGACTACTAGATAATTACAAGCGCAACCAGGCTCTTATCGATATGCGCTACTTACCTGAAATATGGCGGGAAAAAATAAGGGAAGCCTATAGGTCAATATATCCGTCTGTAGATTATTCTATAGCGATATTAGCCAGTTATTATGATTGGTCGCCTGCAGGTTTTGATGCTGAACGCATTAATAACGAACTTGACTTTATTCACTCTGGAATTGGGATGTCGTCCGTAGAAGAGGTGCAACCGCTTTTTGGTAATAAGCCTGAAGAAGAACTTGAATTTTCTCTGGAGGATTAAATGAATATTGATACAAGCAAAGCAATCAACTGGGATTTTTTGAAAGATTATATTCCGCCTATGGAACTGGCCGCATTGAAAGAACACGCGCAAGGCGAGGAGAAAGAACATTTTGTAGAGCTGCTTTCAGAAGTTGAACAACAGATTAAAACAATGCCGCCCTATGGCGCGCTTAGTGAAAAGGAAGCTAAAGACATACCTATTGGCATGCACTACTTTGGTGGGGCTACTGATTTCTGGATTTTCGAGCTGGATAGGGAAGACAAAATCGGCATGGCCTTTGTTTGCCTGAATGGTGATATAGACAACGCTGAAATCGGAAGCGTGTATATTCCGGAGATTCTTGGGATAAGGTTTATGGAATTGGATCTGTACTGGAATGAAAAAACAACGCTTGCTAATGTCTGGAAACAGGTAAAGGGGACGGATTTGTAAAAAGTGGCCAACTCCTTTTGTTATAAGAATATGAAATAAAACATATATCTTATCAAAAGGAGTTTGTTATGACAACTTTAATGCGTTTTGCAGCTTTCTTGTTTCGGCATTATGTATTATTTACTATTTATATGATTGCCATATGGAGTTTGCAATATTACCTGTGTGTGTGGGCAATCCAGTATTTCGCACCATCCTGGTGGACGCCAACCTTTGAACTGTGGTTTGGTTTATCCTGGTTGGTTTTATTCGCCATATCATATGTGTATAGTTTCTTTGTGCGTAAGATGTTTTGGCGTATGAT
>CAYNKM010000460.1:0-1649 GCA_964397795.1 uncultured Desulfovibrio sp.
GCGTAAGGCACACACTGCCTCGGCAAATCTGGCGCGTAGAAAGTCAATGAGAATCAGACAAAGACGCGGGTTGTAAATTGTGGCGGACGAAGACCGCGAAATAAAGAGTCAGCAAGATAAGAAGACACGTTATATTGGAAATTCCGATGCACGTCTGCATAATTCCAGAAAATGCTGGCTTACCGATGGTACCACAACAATAGTTGGAGTTTATGGACCGGGTACCAGTGTGGAGATAACTGCAAACTGGACAATGCCTTTTGAGAGCATGACTCCAGGGCAGAATATGCAGACTGCAAGCGGCCTTATCCAGGCGAAAACTGGTAAAACAATGGTGAAAACCCTTAATACCCAACAGGTATGGCAAGGAAATTCACCAGCCCAGATCAATCTGGAACTGCAACTTTATGCCCTGCATGATCCAGATGTTGAAGTAATGCAACCACTTCGCGCCCTGGAAGACTTTATAGCTCCCGATGTGGATGATTTCTCTTTGGCGATTGGCTCAATATCCAAAGCGTTACAGTTGAACATTGGACGGATGTGCATTTACCAGTTTCTTGCCCTGAACAGCGTGTCAATTCCCTTTGACAAAGAGACTGACCTGAAAGGCCGTTTTGTCCGATGTACAGTAAATCTGGCACTATCAACTCTGACCATGATAAGCAAAGATATGCTAAAAAAGGGCTATGGCTTTAAGAATACCGGTTATCAGATCAATAGCAAGGGGTAAAAAATAATGGCGAATATACATGATGTCTATGGCAATGTGCCAGTTATAAAACGCGGCTACAAAAAGCTACTGGGTCTTGGAGAGGGACTGGTCTCCGATGAATTTATCATGGAGTTTGAAGGGAACAGCAATATTCGTTTTCTGGTTCAATCCACCCAGCTACCAGCGCTTATGCGCGAGAATATTGAATCTTATGGACCCCAGGGGGTTCAATTCAATCAACAAGGCAGGTTCAAAAATGCCCAGGACATTTCAATAACAATAAAAGAAACTATCAAGGGTCATGCCTATGAATTCCTGCGTGATCTGATAACAAACAAAAAATATATTACAATCAAGCTTACGGCGGCTGGAGAATCTTTCCTTGATGGCAATCCCCATACGGCTGTCCGGTTAGAAGATTGTTGGATTGAAATTGAAGGAGCTGATCTTTCAGTTGAAGATGGCGCCTCGCTTGTGCGACCATCCGGAACAATCCATACCAACTGGGTTTCCTGGTGTGATGAAGATGTGGCCGGAGGCATGGGCCTGACACTTAACATCTAATGATCTGGATATAAAATGACGCCAGCATGCATTTTAAAGGAAGTAAAATCTCGCGTTATGGTTATGTACCATATAGATGAGAAAGTTTTACAGAAACTTTTATATCATGCGCTGGGAAAGTTTCAGGATAAGGCGGGGGTAATTCAGGAAGAATGGTTTGAAGAGCCAATTCTTGAATATCCCCCACATTTTCATACTGTGGCAGGCTGTTCTGATTCAAAAAGAAGATATATTGCCCATAGACTCGAAAAGGACGAAGAAGGACATAAAATAATACACCTATTGTTAACATCAAAACATAAACCTCCATATTGCGTGTCCTATTTCTGTTCCCTGCGCGATTGGGACATGGAAGAAGACCTCCCTGCCG
>CAYNKM010000461.1:0-1645 GCA_964397795.1 uncultured Desulfovibrio sp.
CTTTCCTTGTTCAATCTGGATAAAATTTCCTGGAGTGAATCTGACATCGCAAGTTTTCTACCCTCCATATTGCCGCCACGACGTTTTGAGGTCCATAGCATCAATGTTCGCCGTTCCAGGTCAACATCTTCCCAGGTCATATTGCGTATTTCCGAAATACGGCCTCCCGTATGTAACAGGCACATAAGAAAGTCTTTTTCAAATCCAGGCTTTGCAGCTTCAAGAAGCATGGCAACATCAGCAGAAGAAGGAATGTATTTTACTGCCTTTTTTACCGCATAAGCGTCTATTTGCTGTGGCGGATTGCCTGTAACATATCCCTCTTTACAAGCCCATGACCATAATGAGGATAGCTCCGTCTTGTATTTATTCGCGGTTTTCTTGCTTATAATCCTGGCAACCGCTCCTATAAAATGATCAATGAGAGTCTTGTCTATCGTTTGGAAGGATGTTTCTGGGCCAGCAAATTCAATGAATTTGCGATAAGCGGTTTTTTTATACGATACGGTATTGGGCTTAAGACGGTTCTCACAATATAACAAATGAGCCGTACACACATCACGCAAAGCCAAATCTTCTGGCTGCCGCGTCAATTTCTGCTGTTCCTCTTCCCATGATAACGCTTCTCTGCGTGTCTGGAATCCGGCCTTTCTTGCTATCCTTTCGCCGTCTTGATAAATGTCCACCAACCAGCGGGCACCCTTTTTCGTCTGATATTTTGAGATTGCCATTGTCAGCCTCTTCCGGTATCGGTCCTTCACTCCAATAAAACCGCATTGATTTTAAAGTATGCCCATTGCCTACACGCTCATGTTTCCAACGCTTCCATGTCTTGCGAAAAGTTTCCATAGTGATATGCATCCGATCACACATGGTTTTAGCTGATATAAGCTCAATATCCATTGTAATGTTCCCTTATAATTATGGTTTGTTCTAAAGTGATTATGGGTAAGGAACAAAAAAGCCGCCAGACGGCGGCTAAAGGTAATATCACAGATAATATTATGAAGATGTACTCATTTTATCTTCATATATTTTTTATTATTTTTCACTCATTCCTTCATTTTTCCCGCAATGGCTAGGGCCTGCCTTGCGGTATAGATTCCACCCAGGGCCAGGTTATTCAAGTGAAGCAGCATATAAAAGAAGTTCATCTTTTCATGGGTGAAGCCTGCGTCCCTGGATGTCGGGGAAAGTTTCCATTTAACCAGACTGGATATTTCAAGCAATTCCTTATCTATACTATCAAGGTCTTCAATAATCTGCTTGCGTATTCTGTCAAAACTGGAAGAATCAATTCTTTCTGTTCTTTTTTGCTTATGCAGTATAGCCTTTTGCTTCTTTGCCAAGTTCAGCTGGATAAGAAAACATATGGCCTCCTTTATTCTGGATTGTGGCAACTGATCATTTTTACCGATTCCAAAATGCGCACGGAAGCTGTTCCAGATTTGAGCGTATAAAATGCCTTTGGACTTGCCCGATTCACTTGCTTTTTGGACTAGCGCATCCATGATGATCTGTAATACATCTTCCTGATTCTGGGTAGGAACTTCGTCTTGGGTTTTCCTCTCCGCATGTCCCTTTATCCAATAGTTCCAGAGCGCGTCATCCGATTCTGCCTGATAAAGCTCAATCTTGGCCCGAA
>CAYNKM010000462.1:0-1644 GCA_964397795.1 uncultured Desulfovibrio sp.
TTGAGATATTCCGCCAACGTTTCAGGGGTCATTCCTGTTTGGGATGCGGGGTCGTTTGCGGCAAGAGGTCCCGAGTCTGAAACAAGTATCATGACCCTGCTTCTGTATTCATCCCAGGAAAGACGATCTATCGCCTCTTTCACCCCCGCGAACGCGTCTTCATTGACATCATGGCTTGATACTGTTGCTTCTTTTACTTCAGAAAGCGCCTTTTCCAGTCGTTCGCGGTCTTTAACTGTAGTGAAGTCACAAATGACTTTTGCCGTATATTCAAGTTCAGGCGTCTTATCCGTATTATTTCTGAAGGCGACCACCGCGAAACCGATTTTGTCAGCATAGGGGTTGGTCTCCAGATCATCGTAGAATGTCTTGATGAAATTGAGCGTCCCGTCAATATAAGGTTTCATGGAAATTGTGGTATCTATGACAAAGACAAAGCCTGTGCGGAAATCGGCGTTATTTTGCGGACTTTTAACCACGGGAGAATCTGAAAGGCCAGGATTTATAGACGCCACTTCAATTAGGCGCGGTCCCTGGACCTGATAAAACTGATCGTCAATCGAGAGAACTGGCAGGAGATAAAAATTTTTTTCCGATATGGCCGCCCCTTGCGGCTCGCTTGCGATAACGGGGTAATCATCGGGAAGATCCGCTGAATTGTCATTGATATCGGTTTCAAACTTTTTCAGGGCTGCGCCTATATCATCCAGGCGGCAGGTTTGTTCAAGATCATCATGGGTCCTGAAAAAGAGAACCGGATTTCTCCCGCTCCGATCGGTAAAAACCATGGTAATTGCTTGAGGCCATTCAGTCAGTTCGCCGGCATCCATCCATCCTTCAGGCTGATCGGTGCCGGAACCAACCTGAACCCTGTCCCCATCCCTGTCATAAATATACATGGCCGTGAAGGTGGTCACAGGATCCCGCAAGACAGAAGCCGTCTGCTCCGCTCCTGAATATAATTTTGCGCCAGGATGGGTTACCGCCCGTTGGTAAACGCTTTTTTTGCCCTCCTGCAGTAGAGGCTCGGCATTTCCCTGAATGGCATATATAAAAAAAATTAGAAGCAGGATACATATCCTGTTCCATGGCAATTGGCGCATGTTCACTCCAATGATTACTTTTGTATTTCTTTCAGCCATTTCAAGGCTTCGACATTGCCGGATTGGGCCTGCTGATTTAACCAGGCAAGGAGATTCTGTACCGCTTTCTGGGCTGCTTCCGGATTTGATCGGGCCGCTTTTTCATAAGAATCAAGAGCTTCGGGCGCGTTTTTACTTATCGTGCCCCATTGGGGAAGCGCGGGATTAAGGCAATCGCCATAGGGAAGGTAAGCTTCCTGATCCTGATTGGAAACGGCGAAGTAATAAAGCCTGTAAACCGCGTCCTGCTCCGCGGGAGTGTTTTTAGGAAGAGTTTTGGCAAGATTCAACGCTTCCCGGGCGTCTGGAGAAGGATTTTTAAAAAATTCCCTGACCAGAGTTTCAGCAGACCTGGCCTGCTCATGAACCGGGGCAAGTTCTTGCGGCGTTGTTGCCTGAACCGGGGAAGATTGTTCAGTTTTATCCTGATTTTTAAATAGATACTCTTTTGCCGCCCAGGCAAGAAGACTGCCTATTATCAGAAAGGAAAGAATAATAAAAA
>CAYNKM010000463.1:0-1644 GCA_964397795.1 uncultured Desulfovibrio sp.
CCTTGCCAAGACGCCCATTCTTGAAGCAACTTTCGAGCAAAAAACAAGTATGCCTTTCATGGATGTCGATCTAAATTCGTCCGGAAAATTCTGTTTTTCAATCGAGGATCGCAAAAATCCTTCAATTTATTGGGAATACCGAAAACCTGATATATCTGGATTTATTTATGAAAACGGTCATGCCCGGTTATGGACTGCAAAAAGCGGACATACACTTTCATCCCAAGAAATGAAGCTTCTCGGAGGGATGACTGATCAAATACTCCAATGGATTAGTTTTGACCCTGAAAAGCTAAAAAAGATATATGATGTATCGCATGGTGATGCACGGAATAGCCTTTTGTTTACTCCTAGAGAAGAAAGTCATCTTTTTAAAGGAATACAGCTTACGTTTTCGGATAATTTTGATCGGCTGACCCAGTTGAGATTTTTGGGGCAAAATGGTGAGAAAACGGACATAACTTTTCATATTGATAGTATGAACCAACCGCTTTCCAAAGATTGCAGGAAATGAGGTGCTCCTATAATAAATTGCGCCAACAGAAAAAAAAGATATTTTTTTGTTTCATTATTATAGTTCTTTTGGCCGTCTTCGGCATAGCCCGCATCAAGGTTGACGTAAGTGGCGTTGTTTTCATTCCGGACGCTGATGAGAATTTCAGGATAGCAGCAAAGTTGCTTTCCCAGGCGCCAGGCGCCAGTCTTCTTTTTGTCGATGTGGAGGGAGAAAATGCGGCGGAAGCTGCAGCGACAATAGAAAAGGCGGTTCCGGCGGACCTTGCTGTAACAATACAAAAGAATATTTCCGACATATCCTCTTCTTCAATCCTGCGTGCCCTACCCTTCTTTTTTGATGCGGATATGGAGAAAAGGATGAATGAACTCCTCAATCCGGAAAAAATCGCTGAAGCCATGGCCGAAAATAGGAAAGCCCTGCAGAGTTTTCAGGCAATAGCCGGTTCAGACTGGATAAGGGGTGATCCGCTGAATTTCCGTTCTTTGATCCTAGAAAAAATTCCTTCCACAGCACGTTCTTTAAATAATGAATCATCTGATGGTAGGGATTTTCTTTTACTATTCAAGCCGCTTGACTCCTCATTCGATGCCAAATCCGCCCAAAGGCTGGTTTCGACAATAAGGGAAGCTGTTCCGGCTGGGCACAAGGTGTATATTTCTGGTTCTCCCGCTCATACAGCCGCCAATTCCGAAGTCATCCAGAAGGATCTTTTCAGGATTGTAGGATGGTCCCTCACCGGTTTTGCTCTGGCTTACATAGTGCTGGCCAGATCATGGGGTGCAGTATGGATACTGTTTACTGCTGTCGTATCCACCTGCGTAGGCATTGCCATGACAGGAACTTTTTGGCAAGCTGCTTCAGGCGTCGCTATTGGATTTGGGGCTTCGCTTATGGGACTTGCGGAAGACTATGCCGTTCATATGCATTTCGGTCTCCGTTCTGACAATGACCAGGGATACGTATATTGTTATTTACGCCCCCCTCTTTTCCAAAGTTTTCTTTTAAATTGTTCTGGATTTATAATACTCCTTTTTTCAGCCATACCTGCAATCAGGCAGACTGGCGCCTTTGCGGTTGCTTCCCTTGCGACTGGCTTTTTTCTTGCCATTTTTTTGTTGCCATTTCTT
>CAYNKM010000464.1:0-1643 GCA_964397795.1 uncultured Desulfovibrio sp.
CCCATCGCAGGCAGACCGCGCAGCCCGGGATTGAATGGGCCAACGTGGCCGTAGTGACAACCATTATGCATCTTGAGGCTACAAACCTGGGGCTTGGAAGCGTATTCATGTGGGGAGCTCTGGAATCCATGCGGCTTTTTCCCGAACTTGATCATACATCCGTCCTTGAATTGCCTGACGATTTCATTCCGCTACTGGCCCTGGCGATTGGGTATCCTCTACAAGCCCTGGAATCAAATAAAAAACAGCATCCCCCTTTCACTGTAAATTTTGTGGAAGAATAAAGACCAGTTTTGACAAACTTTCAAAATGGGACGGAAAGCGCCATGAAGATAATAGCGATTGAAGAACATACTGTAAGCAGACAAATTGATGCCGCTACCGCCGACACTATTAAACAGACCTATACCTGGTATAATGATTTCCTGAAACCACCGGCAGCAGATACGCCTTCCATACCTGATCTGTTTGAACTGGGAGAGAGGCGCATTATGGAGCTTGACAAGGCCGGCATTGACATGGAAATCCTCTCATATCCCAATGCCACACAATGGCTGCAAGGCGCGGAAGCAATCCCGTTGGCCAGGGAGGCGAATGACAGGCTTGCAGATGCCATAAAGGCGTTTCCAGACAGATTTGGCGCTTTCGCAACATTACCTCTGGCAGATCCCAAAATGGCCGCTCTCGAACTTGAAAGATGCCTGGATGGTCATGGCTTCTGTGGAGCGCTAATTTCCGGAAGACCACAGACCGGAAATATTTTTCTTGACGATAAAATATATAATCCTGTCTGGGAAGTCCTGACCCGATATGATCTCCCGGTTTATGTGCACCCCAACTTTACCTCCGCAACGGTATGCGACGCATATTATTCCGGCTTGGGAGCAGAGGTGAGTACCGTCTTGAGCCTTTATGGATTTGGCTGGCATCTTGAGGCGGGAATTCAGGTCCTGCGCATGATTCTGGCAGGTATATTTGAGAGATTTCCAGGACTCAAGGTAGTTTCTGGCCATTGGGGAGAAGTGATCCCTTATTACCTTGCCCGTCTTGATCAGATGCTTGGTCCCTCGGTGACTGGCCTGCCAAAAAAGATATCCGATTATTATCGTGATCATGTCTGGGTAACCCCAGCCGGAATCTATGATTATGACAATCTGCGCTTTTGCATAGCCAAATTCGGCATTGAACATTTGATTTTCGCAACAGACTTTCCCTATGTCCCTCTTGCCGGTGCAAAACCGTTCATTGAGAACGCACCCCTATCTGCCAACGATAAGATGCATTTTGCCCATGGAAATGCGGAAAAGCTTTTACATCTTAAACAGTGATAATATGTTCTCAGCTATCATATCTGTCAATCATTTTAGCTATATTTCAAAATTCAGTTAAAGGATCAGGCAAGTGAGAACCTGATCCCTTCTTTTTGATAAGCTTACAGGGCCTTCCTTCTCGTCCTTACATGCTCAATCGCAAATGCAGTAAAAACCCAGCCAAAAAATTTGTGCCAATGGTAGAAACCCATTGCTGCCAGCGTTACGGTAGTAATGCCAGTCGCAAGATAGGTTTTTAATATTATCTTACGGTATGGGTGTTTTTGCTTGCTTGCGCTATTTGTATCCAGGTCCGACCGTTTTTTCTGGACC
>CAYNKM010000465.1:0-1640 GCA_964397795.1 uncultured Desulfovibrio sp.
CTTCTACACCCCCTATGGAATGGACACCACCGATTTTGGCTATTTTTATGCATATGCGTGGCGTATTCTGGAAGGACAGATCCCTTACCGCGATTTTTCCTATATAAAGCCCGCGCTTCCCCTTTACTGGCACGCATTCTGGCTTTGGCTCACGCCCCATCAATGGGAAATTCTGGCCGGAAAAGCCGGCTTTCTTTGCACTCTTTTATTGGCATCCTGGCTTTCGGCCCTGTATATCGGCAAACTCTTTAATCTGGAAAAACTTAAATTGCCAGTTCCCCTTCTGGCCAGCGCGGGATTTGTCTTTTCAATTCATTCTTTTCCCCATATGCCCTGGCATACCGCCGACGGAGTCCTCTTTTCAAGCTGCGCCCTGTTCTTTGCCGCCTGCGCAAATCCTCTGGCAAGCGGTATATGCGCCGCCTGCGCCATGCTGTGCAAGCAATCCTTCCTTCTGCTTCCCATCGCCCTGCTAATTTTTTTTATTGTCAGATTTCACAACCCAAAAAAATGCTTTCTTTTTGTTATTTCCTGGCTGGGGGGTCTTTTTCTTTTTTTTGGCTGGATATGGTACAATGGAGCGTGGGAAGCCTTCCGCGGCATGACAACAGGACAGCTTGATATAAGGGAAGCCCTGGACGCTGGTATCTGGATTTATCTGCGGCAAAACTGGGTGTTGCCTCTTTTGTCCCTCATTCCCTGGCTCGTTTTCCACATGTTCGGGAAACGGACGCCTCCAGCGCTGCTGCCCGCCTGTATATATCTGGTTTTGCTTCTTTTCTGGACGGTGCACATTATTTATACAAGCAAAGTATGGGTTGGATACGGTATTTCCTGGCCCACTCTGTTCATGCTTATTGGCGGAATCTGCGTCCTGTTTCCCCGCCGCTTTCTGCTTCCCGTAGCTTATTCGGATATTAAAAATTCCGCGCTTGCCTGTAGCACGGCTTTGGGCGCCATTCTTCTAGCTTCCTGGTCAGTCGCCATCAGCGGCGGTTATAAAATTCCCGCCATGATGGCCACTCCTCTCCTTTTCAGCCTGTATCTTTTTCATTACCGCCTTGGCGGGAATGTGTTCCGTCTCGCATGGCTCAGCCTTTTTTGCGGATTGTTAATGTTCCGTGCTGCCTATCAGTTTCCCTATGTGTTTCCTGTCCGGCCGCTTGAGAGGCCAGAACTTGTTTATGAGGCGGGCGACATTTATCCGGTGGCAAAGGGCGTAAAGGTGGACAGGATAATGTATGAAAAATTGAAAGAACTTAAAGAATTACGGGAAAAATATGGAAGCGCCTATAAAACTCTGCCAGGCTTTTCCTTTGCCTATTACCTCAATGGCGATTATCCGCTATATGGATCGGACTGGCTAATCAACTGGGAAATCAACGGCGAAGTAGACCGTCTCTATAAGGAACTCCTTGACAAGGATCTTGTGGTGTTCATGGAAAAAGATCAAATGTATGACAAGAAAGCCGATAACTACGATAGGGCTGCCTATGATGTTCCCCAGAGAGTGCGCGAATTATGGCAAATAATAGATGAAACACCGCATTTTGTGGTTTTCCGGCGTCCTGATAATAATAAAAATTAAATCAGGCGTTTTCAGTATTGGCAGGCAGACTGGCCGCCCCGCTTCCAAAAAG
>CAYNKM010000466.1:0-1623 GCA_964397795.1 uncultured Desulfovibrio sp.
AGTTTTCAGGCAGTTTTGAGAAATATGTCAGGAAGGATTTACAGTTTTAATCAGGAAAAAATATTTTTATAAAAAGGCCGGCAATTTTTGCAGCATTGAACGCAGGGCCTTTCCCCTGTGGCTGCGGGAATTTTTTTCTTCCCTGGATAACTGGGCCGCTGTTTTTTGCAATTCTGGATCAAAAAAGATTGGATCATAGCCAAAACCATTTTCCCCGACTGGAGTTTTGAGTAGATGGCCCCGCCATTCCCCTTCGCTTAAAAGTTCCCTGCCATCCGGATGAACGCAGGCCATGGCTGTAACAAAACGGCAATTCCTTTTATCTTCCGGGACATCCCTTAAAACATGCAATAGCTTGCGAATATTGCGCTGATCCCGCGTTTCTGCCGGTAAAGCCTCCCAGTCCTGGCCATAGCGGGCCGAATAAATTCCCGGCGCGCCATTTAAAATATCCACGCTCAATCCGGAGTCGTCTCCCATGCTTATGCATCCCGTATGGGAAGCCACCTTTCTGGCTTTAATCAGAGCGTTTTCGGCAAAAGTCGTACCATCCTCCTCTATTTCTCCCAGATCGGGAAATTCTTCAAGGCCGACTACCTCAAAGGGAGAATCCTTCAGAAGGGTGGCAAGTTCGGCAATCTTGCCCCTGTTCGTCGTCGCGAGAACCAGTCTTGTCTTTTTCATATTTATTTCCAGAAAATCAAAAATATGGCGAAAGTATATTTATAAATATCTGCCAGTGATGCTTCTCTTCTCTTTTCTGATTTGTTCCTGATTTCCGCAAGCCACTATTTCCCCTCCGGCCTCTCCTCCGCCTGGTCCCATATCAATTATATAGTCGGCGTTCCGGATAAAATCCTGATCATGCTCTATTACAATTACAGTCGCGTCATTATCCAGGAGAGACTGAAAAACTTTCAGCAAAGTCTGAACGTCCAGCGGATGCAGTCCAATAGTGGGCTCGTCAAAAATAAACACGGAATCATTCTGGATTTTTCCCATTTCACTTGCCAGCTTTAGCCGCTGTGCCTCGCCACCGGAAAGTCCTGGCGTTCCCTCCCCCAGGGTGAGATAGCCAAGGCCCAGCTCCTCAAGAATTGCCAGCCTGGAAGAAACATTCTTCCATTTGGCGCAAGCTTTATGGGCGGTCTGAATATCCATGGCCATTATTTCTGGCATGGATATCGTTTTTCCATCAGCCCTGATAGTCGTTTTATAAGCCTCTCGGGAATAGCGCGATCCCTTGCATTCTGGACAGGGAATATCCACGTCGGGCAAAAATTGAACATCCAGGCTTATTATTCCCGTCCCGTCACAGACCGGGCAGCGCAACTTTCCGGTATTATAGGAGAAATCGCCGGCTTTTAACCCCTGTTTTTTGGCCTCGCCGCCCCTTGAAAAAATCTTGCGCAATTCATCATGGACGTTGGCGTATGTGGCAACTGTAGATCTGATATTCACTCCTATGGGAGTGGCGTCAATTAATTTAACTTTCTTGATACCTGGAGCATTAATGGAACATATATGATCGGGAAGGCTGGTATTCTTTTCAAGGGATTCCAGCGCTGGCGCCAGACTTTCCAGAATCAGGGTGGTTTTTCCGGAGCCGGAAACTCCTGTCAC
>CAYNKM010000467.1:0-1623 GCA_964397795.1 uncultured Desulfovibrio sp.
CGCTTTTGCCTGTTCAGGCTGAAAATCGTCTGTGGGATCTTGACTGCGATATAAAAGCTGGCAGGTTGAGTCTTGCCTCCCTTCTTTTTCCGGTAGTTGCGGCGACTCCGGATATATCTGCATCAAATAGCATTGAGATCTTTCTTCAGGATACGTCAGATCTTTCCGGCAGGACCGTGGAGATTTTTGAAACTCCGGAATTATTTCTGACCCAATTATCACTGCTTATGGATATGGAACGAATTTTGGCAAAAATAAGGGAGATACGTACCGATAATAATGACGCGGAAAAAATGTCGGCGCTACTGAAACCGCTGGGAGAAAGTCTTGAGCAAATCTGGAATAGTTCCCGATTGTTGCAACAAAACAGTTTATCTGAAGCCACCAATTTTCTGGAAGATGAAAACGGCTTGTTTTTATTGGCCTTGATTCGGGCATGTGAAAAAAAACTGGACGAACAAAAAAATCATGCCGCTCAAATACTGGCTGATAAAGCCTTGCATAAGCTTGAGCAATCCGAATATGAAAAGGATCCCGCTGTCCTGAAAAAATATCTTTCTGGCCTGATTCTCCGTTTAAGATCAATTGCCTTCTGGAAACAGAATCAGCTTGCCCTGGCGGAAAAGGATCTGGAAAAAGCCTGTTCCTTTCTGGACGAAACAGGTTTACCCCTTGAATTACGCGGACAGGCTTATCTGGAATTGGGAACTTTAAAAAAGATCCGCAGGGATTTGCGGGGAATGTGCGACGCATTTAGAAAGGCCTGTGCCCTTGGCCAATGCGCGCCTCTGGCGGAATATCGTCGTCAGGGCGTTTGTCTGGAACAGGGCAGATTATGACTCAACCTGTTCTTGTCAAGGTTTATGGAAATCTCTTTCCCTCTTCACAGGAAATGTTTCTTTCCTTAAAAAAAAGCTGCAAATTCGCGATGCCGGCTACGCCCTCGCCTCTCTCCCTAAAAAAAGATCTTCTGCTTTTAAGTTTTGAGGGAATTTTCTTTCCTGTTGATGATTTTATTTCCGTTTTGGAAGATCTCCTGATGCCGGACCTAAATGGCAAGGTTAATTACCTTGATATTGAAAACTGGCAAATGACGCGGTATTTGATTGGCAATGGACAAATCCAGAAAAACAATGTCTCCCTCAATCACGTAATGGATTATTCGGGTTTTTAGTATTTTAAAAAGGATTGGAAATGCCAGTAATCTTACCTGACAAAACCGATATTTATGCTCTGACTGATTCCCGTTTAAGTCTGGGAAGATCTGTTGAAGAAGTGGCCACCAGTCTTTTGAAAGCTGGCGTAAAAATTCTGCAGTATCGGGAAAAAAAGGCTTCTGGCAAAAAGATGCTTGAAGAATGTCTGGCTTTAAGACGTTTGACCCTGGATTACGATGCCTGCTTTATTGTAAATGACCATATTGATCTGGCTATTTTAAGTAAGGCGGATGGGGTCCATCTTGGTCAGGACGATATACCTGTAAGGGCCGCCCGCCAACTTGTCAAAGCGGGAATGTGTATTGGCCTGTCCACACATTCGCCTGAGCAGGCTTTGGCAGCCGTAAGGGACGGAGCGGATTATATTGGCGTTGGTCCAATCTTTGCCACTCAAACAAAGGAAGAT
>CAYNKM010000468.1:0-1618 GCA_964397795.1 uncultured Desulfovibrio sp.
TCTGGACGGACACAGGGATTGCCATGTAGCCTTAAGCCCCGAAGAATGTACTGAAAATAATATTTGTCCAGTATGCGGAAAACCCCTGACTATTGGCGTCCTGCACAGGGTGTTGGAACTGGCAGACAGAACGAAATCGGCGGTTCTTCCTGGAGATCCAGTCAGTAAAATGCTCGTCCCCCTCGTGGATGTCATAGCTGAAATTCTCGATCTCAATAAATCATCCAGAAAGGTTCAGGCCCGATATGAAGCATGCCTTACCGATCTCGCCCCAGAAATGAACATTCTCTGTCAACTCCCTGAAGACAGAATATACCAGTATTGGGACGCTCTGGGTGAAGCGATTTCCCGACTCCGTTCCGGCAATGTTTTAATCAATGCTGGCTTCGACGGACAATATGGAAAAATCCGGATATTCACTGAAGAAGAGAAAAAAGAGCTAAAAATATCTGATTAAGTCTGCATATCCGGACATATTGAATAATAAGGTGGAAGAAATATTTTATGCGTGAAGTGAGAATATATACGGATGGCTCCTGTCTTAATAACCCTGGTCCCGGGGGCTGGGCCGCAATCCTGACCCTTGATGGAAGTGACTACCGGCGAGAAATTTCTGGCGCCTACCGTCTCACCACCAATAATCGTATGGAGATAATGGCCGCCATAAAAGCGCTGGAAGCCTTGAATCAGCCCTGCGAAGTTCATCTTTTCACTGATTCCCAATATCTGCGCAATGCCGTGGAAAAAGGCTGGATTTCCTCCTGGCAGAGAAAAAACTGGAAAAAAGCTGATAACAAACCTGTGCTAAATGCCGATTTATGGAAACTGTTTGTTCGGGCAAGCGCGAACCATAAATTAAAAATTCACTGGATAAAAGGACATGCCGGCCACGAAGAGAATGAACGTTGCGATATACTGGCAAAAGGTCGGGCTCAGGAAAAAGACTTGCCTCCTGATGAAATTTATGAAGTGGAAAACAAATCTCTATAATTAAGTGATACAGGTTCTGTGCGCGTCTTGAAAAGATTTAAAATCAAGATGAAATAAATGCTATAAGCTAGCCGGATTTAAAATAACTTTAGGCCAAAATGCAATTTAATCTGATATTTATCTTGCTTTTAATATAAATCTTCTATATTTTGGTGTTTATGGAAAATTACCCTTACCTTAATGAAGCTGTTACTCGTGTCATTACTCGTCTTCGCAAGGAAGCTGGCTATAGCCAGCAAAAACTGGCGGAATTATCCTCTGTTGCAAGAGTTTATCTATTGCAGCTGGAACAGGGAAAATTCCGGCCCACTCTCAACTCTATATTCTTCCTGGCAAGAGGACTGGATATCCCGCCATATGAGCTGGTGAAGTATATTGAGATGGAGAGGAAAAAAATCAAGAGTGGCCAGACCGACTAATTCGAAAAACTTCAAGCAAAGCAGCAGGAATTCCTCCTGCTGCTTCCAGTCAATAATATTTTTCCTTTTAAAATACTGTCGTATAAATCAGGTATTTCAAGGAAAAACCCTCTATAATTGCGCCCCTGTTCAGGATTAAGAAAAACCTTTTCCCCTGTCTTTTTGCCTGCCATAAATTCCATAACCAGCCCCAAATTTGGATAAAACAA
>CAYNKM010000469.1:0-1615 GCA_964397795.1 uncultured Desulfovibrio sp.
GATAGATGAAAATCGGTATTATTCTGATATTAATTAAAAATCCTGAAAAAAATCTTGTTTGTAAAAGCTTCCTCAATATTATTATAATTTTATGGATTGCCAATAGTATCCGTACCTTATCAAAAACTGGACGGTATTATTTTTAAAAGTGTTCTTTTTATAATATATGAAATCCCCAATTGTATAAATATTTGTACTTGTCAAGACATATTTATAAGATTATTAATAAGACTCATCAGAAAACAGGAATTTTCTGGCAGAAGTTATAATACAAAGTTGATTTTTCAATCCATATTTTAAACCATTTTCCCGTATATTCTGCCTCAAGAACAGGCGAATGCTTCTTCCTTAATTTTCCTTAAAGCGGAATGCCGGTTACATTATCTGGTTGTTAATTAAATTATCAGCCTACATATATTTTTTTCTTTTTTTGACTATAATAAATATACAGTATTTATTGTTTAAAATCAGCATATTCAGGGATAGCCCAGATACCGGGAAAAAATTTAATTATGGGGGGCAAATTTGTGCCTGTTTTAAAGTATAAACAACTATTGGGAATTTCAAAAAATATTCTGTTCAGTTTTATTTTTGTCTGTTTTTTTTATTGCGGAAATGTTTTGGCGGGGCCGGAAGTGCCTCCGGAATCCTTTGTCAACGTCTGCTCCGCGATAGTGTTTGATCTGGATAACGATGCCATTCTCTTTGAACAGAATGCTGATCAGCCCATCCCCCCCGCTTCCCTGACAAAAGTTCTTTCCATGTTTCTGGCAATGGATTTCCTCAAGGAAGGGCACGCCAAACTTGATACTCCCGTTTATATCAGCCGTAACGCCGCAAATGCGGGCGGTTCCATCATGGGAGTGCGGGCTGGAGAAAAGGTGAATTATGGAAAATTGCTCCTGGGTATGGCGGTTTCATCAGGGAATGACGCGAGTTACGCCATGGCTGAACATGTGGGTGGATCCGCAGACGCCTTTGTGAGAATGATGAACGCGAAAGCTGCAAGCCTGGGAATGAATGACAGTCACTTTGTAAATCCGCATGGCCTCCCTGCGGCGGATCAATATACGACCGCCAGGGATATGCTCACCCTGGCCAGGGCATATCTTCTGAAGTATCCCGAAACCCTGTACCTTCATAATACCAAATTATTAACCCATGCCGGATATACCAGCTGGAATAAAAATCCCCTCCTGGGTCAATATCCCGGAGCTGATGGATTAAAATCCGGCTGGATTCGGGCCTCTGGCTATAATTTAATTTTCACAGCCTCCCGCAATGGCCACCGTCTGCTGGCGGTTATAATGGGCGCGCCAGACGTGGGCGCCAGGAGCGCGGAAGCATGCCGCCTTCTGGACGCCGGCTTTATGGTATGCGGAAATAACGCGGTTTCCGTGGCTTCCGCCCTTGATTCCATTCCCTATGATGAAAACCGGATAGACCCCCGAAAAATCGGCAGGGACGCGGGTCTTCTTAAAGTTAAGGCAAAAGCCCCCGCGAAGCGCTTGCTGGCAACCAAGAAAACCAAGAAAAAAGGGGCAAAAACTGCCTCCCTGAAAAAAAGCGACAACAAAAATAAAAAAGTGGCATCCAGAAAAGCTCCCGTGAAACG
>CAYNKM010000470.1:0-1606 GCA_964397795.1 uncultured Desulfovibrio sp.
CCTCCTCACCGCCTATGACTGGGCGGATATCGAGACGGAGGCCAAGGAGGCGGGGGTCACCGCGTTTTGCTCCAAGCCTCTGTTCCTGTCCGAGCTTCGGAATATCCTGACCGCGCCGTACCGGGCGCAGGAGGAGACGGAAGAACAGGAAACGTCCGTCCAACTCCTTGCGGGCAAAAAGGCGCTTTTGGTGGAGGACAATGAACTGAATCAGGAAATTGCCAAAACCGTTTTGGAGGAGGCCGGGCTGGTCATTGAGACGGCGGACGATGGGACAGAGGCCGTGAAGGCCATTGAAACGTCACCGGCCGGCGCCTACGATCTGATCCTGATGGACATTCAAATGCCGGTGATGGACGGCTATGCGGCTACCCGGGCCATCCGCGCCCTGGCCGACCCCGCCAAGGCCAAGATCCCCATTGTGGCAATGACAGCCAACGCCTTCGAGGAGGACCGGCAACGGGCGTTTGACGCGGGCATGAACGGCCACGTGCCCAAGCCCATCGACATCCCCAAACTGCTGGAGACCCTCCAAACCATCCTGTCGCAAGAACAATAAAGCGGGCTACACACCCCTCACCGACCTACAAAAAGGACACGCCCGCAGGCGTGTCCTTTCTTCGTCACCGTCTCCTATGAAGCAAACATTACCCCCGCCAGTTTGCTAGGGGATAACAGCCGTTGGAAATTCGATGATCACGCAGAAGCTGATGCTCCCGCGCTACGCAGTCCGAACACGGCTCGTAGGTCAACAGCAGCATCCCCGCGTTTGGGATCTGCCAAATGGCGCGTCCGCCCTTGTGGTTGACCGCTTCGTTCCAGCCGTACTTCATGTATTGTTTGAGCCTTTGCCGCAGGCCCCTCTTTCCGCCGGCTTTTCCAATATACAAGACCTGTTTGTCTGGGCAACCGGCGTATTTTTGCGTCAGTAGGTCTACTGGATAAAAAGGAGCGGCGGGATTGGGCGAGGTCGGCTCAAACCGAATGGGGACACCCTCCGGCGCAAGGACCCAATAGACCCCCGGCGCGTCCGGGATACCGCGGCACTCAAAGCGGTAAAGCGTCTCCAAAGTCGTGGCTACGCCACCTCCAAACGACTGGGCTTTTAGATGCCGAAGCATTCGCAGCATCGCTCCGCTGGCAATACTTTCAGAGATCAGCGCGCCTTCGCTGAAATGGTCCCGGCGAAAATGGTATGCGATACAAGCGAGGGTGGGCAAATAGGGCAGACCCTTTAGCCATGCGGGATCTGCGCCCGCAACAGAACCTTCATCCAAGTTGTAGTGCTGAATGACTTGGCGGTAATTTGTGATGACCAAGCCTTTGTCATAGGCTTGTTCCATAAAGTCGTAAATAGCCCGGGCCAGCTCATCCTGTATCAGCTTTGTGTCATATACAGAATACTGTCTGCACCACTCCAGCTTTTCAGGGGACGCTTCGATTCCTTCCAACAGCGCGATGGACTGCTCTAAAAACGCGTTAGGCATAAGATACCCCCAACGCCCGCTTTAGGTCCGCAACATATTGCCCCTGCTGCTTTTTCAAATACCCCTTCACAAAGGGCCTCATAAAAAACTTCTTGGCGGTCACATCCTCGGTCAGCTCC
>CAYNKM010000471.1:0-1603 GCA_964397795.1 uncultured Desulfovibrio sp.
ACAGAATGGAAACGCCGCCGCTGACGCCTTCAAACTTATTTGCCTGGGCGCGGATGGGGTTTTTCTTGGCCGCCTCCTGCTGCAGATTATGGGCTGTGTCGGAAATGAGGATGGACGCTGCAATGCCTGCAATACCGGTAAATGTCCGGCGGGAATTTGTACCCAGGATCCCCGTCTGGTCAGTCGCTTTGATATTGACAAGGCGGCATCTGCGATTGTTGATTATATCCTTGCCTTTGATTCGGAAATGCGCAAGCTGATGGCTCCCATAGGTAATAGTTCCCTGCCTGTTGGCCGTTCCGACGCCCTTGTTTCCATGGACAGGGCCGTTGCAGATTCTCTCAATATTCAGTATGCCTGCTAATGGATAAATAATGTTAAGAATATCCACACTTCAAAATAATGTCCGAATGTCAACGCAGGAATTATTAAAGCTTATTTCAGATGCGGCGCAGAATGGGGAGACAGAATTTGTCATTCAGGCGTCTGGCCAGCATGATATAGGCGGGCCTCTCTGGAATCGGGATGGAAAGGAAATAAAATTTACCGTTTATAATCCCGGTCAGAGAGTGGGCGCCATGTGTCTCCCCGGAACGAGGATTACAGTCAATGGCTCCGTTCCCGCTGACGCTGGCTGGTTAAATTCCGGTGGGATTATCAGCATAAGGGGAGATGCCGGAGACACTGCCGGTCACTGCGCGGCTTCCGGAAAGATCTATATTGGCGGTCGGGCTGGCACAAGATCCGGTTCCCTGATGAAACATGATCCCGACTATCCCGAGCCTGAACTATGGATTCTTAAATCCTGCGGAAGTTTTTCCTTTGAATTTATGAGCGGAGGAAAGGCCATAATCTGTGGACATGACAGTCAGATCCTGCCTTCAGTTCTGGGCGATCACGCCTGTACGGGAATGGTGGCGGGAACAATTTATTTCAGGGGCCCCTACCGGAATGTTTCCGATGATGTCTTGATCGAGACATTAAATCAGGAGGACATTGAATGGCTTGACAAGGGACTTGATGATTTTCTTGAATCTGTGGAACAGACAAGATTGAAAAAGGAACTTTCTCTCTGGAAACACTGGAAAAAAATCACTCCCAACAAAAACCCTTCCAGAAAAAATTCGGAAAAAGATCTGGCTCAGTATCACAGGGAAGAATGGATTCCTGGCGGAATTTTTGGCAATATGCCAAAAGATGACTTTGGGGTAATTTCTCTTGTTCCCTCCGGAGAATGGCGTTTTTATGAACCAGTCCAAATAAATCCGGAAAACTGCACGGACTGCAAACAATGCCTTTATTCCTGTCCGCAGGGCGCTATCCGCAGAAGATCTGAAAATGAAGTCATAATATATGATGTAAATTCATCTCGCTGTATTGGATGTGGAATTTGTGCCATGGCCTGTCCTTCCCGGATATGGCAAATGCGGGAATGTCATGAGAAATCTTTTTAAATTATTATTAAACGCTCTGTTCAACTCAATTGTTGATGAAGACAAAATATTTTTAAAAAATAAAAATTTATGTTTTCAAGACCATAAAAAGCGAATTAAGCCTTATAAATTAAAGTTTTTTGAAAAAGGGGGTCTGGGGGACTGCGTAG
>CAYNKM010000472.1:0-1603 GCA_964397795.1 uncultured Desulfovibrio sp.
GACCAGATGAACCGCTATTTTTCACTTTCGCAAATGCCCATTGCCACATCCCGTTACTGGGATGGTGTGCATGGAATGAATCCGGAAGAAGTTAAAAAAGATGTCGAGGGCATGCAGACAATGCGCTTTCTGGGCCGCAATCTTGCTTGGCTGTTAAAATCCCTTGAAACAGCCAAAAATGAAAATATGTCATTGCCCAGACAGGAAGAAGTCACGTTCACAAATTTCATAAGATAATTTCGGTTGATGGCAGATAGATATGAGGAAGATATGCAAAAACGGACTCTTGGCTCCCAACTGACTGTTTCAGCTCCTGGCTATGGCTGCATGGGCCTGTCGCACGGCTATGGTATGGCAATTCCGAAAAGCGAGGCCATCAAATGTATTCATACGGCTTTGGATTTCGGTTATGACTTTTTTGATACGGCGGGAGTTTATGTGGGGTAATATTCTGACGGTTCGCAAGCGATCAACGAGGAAATTGTTGGCGAGGCGCTGCGGCCCGTGCGGGAAAAAGTGGTTATCGCCAGCAAGGGCGGTATAATTATTGATAAAAATCATAATGTAATTCCCAATGGTTCGCCGGAAGCCTTTCGCCACTCTCTTGAGGAAAGCCTGCAAAGACTTAAGGTTGATACGATTGATCTTTATTATCAGCACCGGATGGACCCAGCTGTGGAGCCGGAAACTGTGGCCGAGCTCATGGCAGGATTTATCCGTGAAGGGAAAATCAGATATTGGGGCATATCAAATGGTTCGGAAGAATATATCAGGCGCGCAAACGCTGTTTGCAAGGTGACATGTGTTCAGCTGCGCTACTCCATGATGGCCCGCTGGAATGAGAAAATCTTTCCCTTGCTGGAAGAACTGGATATTGGTTTTGTCGCGTTTTCGCCCCTGGCAAATGGCTTTTTAACGGCAGTGGCGAACGACAAGGGATTTGACAAAAATCTGGATTACAGAAGCTGGATGCCACAATACACAGAGTCTGGCCGCACAAAGGCGCAGAAACTTATAGAATTTATCAGGGAGCTGGCAGCAGCCAAAAAAGCCACGCCCGGCCAGATCTCCCTTGCCTGGCTTCTTGCCCAAAAACCCTGGATTGTCCCCATCCCGGGCTCCTCCAAAATAGACAGGATCAGGGAAAACGCGCAGGCAGCGAATCTTGTCCTCTCCGGTCAGGAGCTTGCAAATATTGACGCTCTGCTTGCGCGGCAGCACTTTGAGGTTTTTGGAGAGCAGGAAAAAGCCATACTTTAATAAATATAGAGCTATCTTTAATTAAGGAGCAGAAAATGGAACGGCTTGTCTTGAACGATGGTTATACAATTCCCGTTGTTGGTTTTGGCGTGTTTTTAATTCCCAACGATGGTTCCACTTGCAGAGCTGTCAGGGACGACCTGGAAGTGGGCTATCGTCATATTGATAGTGCGGCCGCCTACTTCAATGAGGAGGAAGTTGGACGCGCGGTGCGGGATTCGGGTATTCCCCGCGAGGAGATATTCATCACCAGCAAACTGTGGATTCAGGATTATGGCTTTGAGAATGCAAAAAAGGGCATTGACACATCCTTACGCAAACTTGGTCTGGGCTGGATTGATCT
>CAYNKM010000473.1:0-1589 GCA_964397795.1 uncultured Desulfovibrio sp.
AAAAACGCGCGAATAAGCTCTTATTCATTCATTTGTTCCATGAAAACAAAGGCGGCCTGGGCAGCTGTAGCGCCATCTCCGCAGGCGGTGACCACCTGCCTGCAAAGTTTGGAACGAATGTCGCCAGCCGCGAAGATCCCGGGAATATTTGTTCTCATTTCTGTATCAGTAATTATAAAACCTTGTTCATCTTTTAACAGATGTGGAGGCAAAAAACCTGTATTGGGTAAAAATCCCACATAAATAAACAGGCCTTCAACTGGCAACAATTCTGAAGCCTGGGTCTTGACATTGCGGATTCCTATTCCTGTCAGGGCCTGATCTCCGAGGAGTTCATAAACCACGCTATCCATATGCAGGACGACTTTGTCCGGCATTGCCGCAAGTTTGTCCTGATATATTTTTGCCCCCCTGAAAGTATCCCTTCTGTGGATGATATGGACTTTGGAAGCTATTTTGGCCAGATACAGGGATTCCTCAAGCGCGGAATTTCCTCCGCCCACGACGGCGACTTCCTGATTGCGGTAAAAGTTGCCATCACAGATGGCGCAGTAGGAAACCCCCCGGCCTATTAATTCTTCTTCCTTGGGCAAACCCAGAACCCTGTGTTTCGCGCCAGAACAGACGATGACGGTCTTGCAGTGATAATCATCCTCATTGGCTTCCGCCTTGACAATAAAATGCCCGGCTTCTCCGGATATTGAAGAAACCTCGCCATAAGGCTTGTCAATTGCCAGACCGTTTAACTGTTCGGCCATTTGATCTGCCAGTTCATAGCCCTTTATCCCAGTGGGAAAGCCTGGGTAATTTTCCAGAACTTCTGTTAACAGTATCTGGCCGCCCGGTGTTAACTGCTCAAAAAGAAGGACAGAACAGCCGGAGCGGGCCAAATACATTGCTGCCGTTATGCCGGCAGGTCCTTCGCCAACAACAACGGCATCATACATGTTCATGCTATAGCCTTTGCCAGCACCTGTTTAAGGGCTTCCTTGGAAACCGCGCCCTGAATTGTATCCACAATCTGGCCATTTTTCATTAAAACCATGGTGGGCACCGCGCGAATCTGGAATTTGTGGGCAGTGACCTGATTTTCATCTATATTCATCTTGCAAATGCGCACCTTGCCTTCATATTCTTTGGACAGTTCATCCAGGATGGGAGACATGGCCCGGCAAGGTCCGCACCAGGGAGCGAAGAAATCCACCAGGACAGGAGTATCGGAATCTGAAACAACTTGGTCAAAATCGCTGTCTGTAATTTGTTCTGCCATAACAATCTCCTTATGAATAAAAGTATAGACCAGTCATCAGGTAAAGATTAATTGGCTAAAGCATTGGTGTCAAGGAATAAGAAAGCGGTTATGAGGGTGTAAATAAAAAAGAGTCCGCAATATTCGGAGGGAAAAGAGCGCAACTTTTGTGTCATTTGTCAGGTTGGGGGCTAAAAATATGGTCAAATATTTTACAGATTTGTAGTCCAGGATTTTATGACAAATAATTGTGACACAAGGAGATTTTGGACATAAGTCAAGCTGGCACACCCTTAAGAGAAATCCTGCAATTTATTCCCGACATATTTTTTCAGAGGCT
>CAYNKM010000474.1:0-1579 GCA_964397795.1 uncultured Desulfovibrio sp.
ATCATCAATCTGAAAAGAAGATCATTCTTTATAAGAAGAGTGATCTTTTTTATTTATCATATCGGGACGCGAAGACTTTTAGTCTTATAAATTTGCTATCCATTGGTGGAATCCATGTGTTTTCTACTCAGGAGTAGCTGGTATCCGTCATTCCAGGGACAGGGAAAGGCAGGTATTATTGAGTCTTTTGAACAGGTCTTGGCGGTGCAGAGAAAGTCTTGATTCTGTATCCGGATTTAAAAATTCTCCGGTTCTGTCAAAGGTATTCTTCTGTTTCATTCATAATATGTATTTTCCGATTCTTCGCCAGAGCATATCCCTGTTTGTAAAATTGTTGAATATTCCAGGGATTTTTTCCGGAGAAAGAAGAAATGTCTTTTAGCTGGCGTCTTTCCCTTTTATATGAACACATTTTTATGCTGGCCAAACCAGGCATATAAATCCTAATCCAGAAAATCCCAGCTCACATCCCTGTGGCGCGGAATTGGGCATGTCCTTCACTTGTGTTCTGATGTCTGAAAGGAAAGATCATTTCGTATAACAATGCGCCAGGTTTTTGTGCCTGACCAATTCTGGATTACCCTTTGTTCTACCTTGTGACATCACGAATTTTATCCCATCCCGTTGGTATTGGGTGAACGGAACCGATATACTTTTTTAAATTATGAATATATTATATGTAAAAAGAGAAATTTTTATTGTTCAATTTCTGATCAGTATTTGGATCAATTTCAAGGAAAGGATTCAGATACAGGTTAAACCTTATTATATTTTAGCAAGGGCCTTAATTATGGCGGAAACAAAAAAGATTAATCTGGAATGGAGTGATAGTTATGCCCTGGATGTCAAGAGTATAGATAATGCCCATAAGGAGATTTTCCAGATGGCTGCTCTCCTATTTGAAAAGAATATGGCTGGCAACAAGGAAGCCGTAATTGAAAGCCTGGAGTATTTAAAAAAATATGTTATCTGGCATTTTGAGGATGAAGAAAAATATATGCTGTCTTCATCCTTTCCCGGGTATGCCAATCACACAGCCGAACATGCCGCTTTCAGGGAACGAATTATTCCGGAAATTGAAAAAAAACTTGTATCCAGCAATTACAGCCAGGAATCAGTTGAGGAATTTATTGAGATAGTTTCAGACTGGCTTAGAAATCATATAATGATCCATGACAAATTAATCGATATTCTGAAAAAAATTTAAACAGCTTTTTCCTTTGTTTAATCTCTGTTGGGTAGGGGAGAATTTAAACAAAAAGTCTGTATTTTTCCCTGTTGCTCTCTTATTTTTTTTCTGTCCGGAAACTTATCAGAATATATAATGTTATTGCCTATAATCTGACATGGGTAAAACGCAGTTTAAAATATAAGTTATTATATTAATTTATAAATTAAAATACTATAATCCAATAAATTTAAAATGGAATAAAGGGATTTTTCAGTAAGGAGGCTGAATCAGTCAAGATGTCATAATGCTGATTAAAATAAAAAAGATTAGCCATGTAAGCTAATCTTTTTTATTTATTTGGTACCCAGAGCCGGAATTGAACCGGCACGGCCAAAAGGCCGAGAGATT
>CAYNKM010000475.1:0-1577 GCA_964397795.1 uncultured Desulfovibrio sp.
CTCAAGGGATAATCTGGTACTGACTTTTCTGCCTGCTGAATCACTCTGTCTTATTCCGGTAAGATGGCATGACAAAATTATGGCAATGATAAAGCTGGAAGAGATACAAATCAGTTCCGCAATAATTCCCCATCTGGAAAAACTTGTTGAGCTTGCCCTTGAAAAAATTTGCCTGGAAAAACTGGCTTACCTGGATATTTCAAATAATCTGCTAACAGAAGAAGGATTATTTAAACATATTGAAGAAGAAATAACGGCGGCCAGAAACATGGAAAATATCCTGTCTGGCAATTTTTACCGTCTTTGTCTGGGCATGCTTGTAATAAGCTGGGATGATGAACAATACAAGGGCAAGTTTAATAATTCCGAGTTTTCTGAAAAAATATTCAGGAATCTCGCGCTTGAACTGTCCTCAAATCTGGCTGAAAGCGCTGTCGCGGCCCAGATTGGAAAATACGAGGGCAAGCATGATTTTGGGATTATAGTAAATACGGCTGGCCGGGAATACTGTTCCCGTCTTGCCCTGAAAATTATGCGGGAGATGGAGGATAATGTATATATAGAATCTTTATCCGGCAGAAAATATTCCCCTCGTCTTTATACTGGTCATGCCCTTTATCCTCAGGACATGGCCGGTGAGGAATTAAGACTCCCCCTTTTCGAACAAATAACGAAATTCAAGGAAAGGGCGGTAACGGCAATGCGGATGGCAAAAAATCTGGATGGCAAAATGATTGAGGAAAGAATTTTGCCATATTCGGATATATCCGGAAGGGCTGGCAGAATTATAGATTACAGGGGAAAGGATCAAGTCAGAATCAATCTTGGCAGAAATTTCAATGTTCAGGAGGGAATGCGCTTTTTTGTCTGGGGGAAAGAGAATGGTTCGGAATTTATCAAGGGGCAAATCACAATTTTAAAAGCAGAAAAAACCGAATCAGTCGCGGGGATATTTTACCTGAACAAGGCGGACAATATTCCCCAGAGAGGAGACAGGCTTTCCCTTCCTTCTGATATTTTATTTGATAAAAAAGAAAATCAGTCGGAGAAAAAAAATAATATAGTAAGCCACGCCGAATTCTTGTTGTCCTATCCACAAAAAGTCGCGGATATGGACAGGTTTTTACTTCTCATTATTCGAATTTACGATAATTTCAGTCCGGAATTATTAAATAGGGTATTATCAGAATATATTTTAATCAGAAAAAAAGGGAATGAGGAGACCAGGCCGGAGTTAATAGGCAATTATGGCAAGGACAGGATAATAATTTTATTGCCTGAAGCGTCTCCAGATAGGGAGGCAGACTTTCTATCATCTCTTTTTGATAAACTTGAAGGGCAGTTTTCTTGCGGAATAGCGCAATATCCATTTCTGGATTTTTCCAGAATGGACATGGAAACCAATGCGCTCAAGGCTCTTGAATATGCGGAATTATTGCCAAAACCCAATATTGGAATTTTCAATTCCATGGCCATAACAATCAGCGCCGATAAAAAATATAGTCTGGGCGATAAATTTGCCGCTATTGAAGATTATCAACGCGCCATTATGGCGGACAATACCAATGCTCTGGCGC
>CAYNKM010000476.1:0-1574 GCA_964397795.1 uncultured Desulfovibrio sp.
TTTTAACGGATCCGTTGCCTCTGTTTCGCTAACTAACGGATAGCCATGACCATCAAAAACATCAAAGGCAATTTTGTTTTTGCCCGCAATCCAATCATAATATCGGACAGCTTCGCTTCTGATGAGTTCGATAAGCACGGTGGCCGCTTGTCGGTTGTGATGGCGGGGACCCAAATTTTTGAAGGGAGATTTTTCCCTCCGCTGAATGTGGATGTTGCTGAGATAGTCGATGCCAATATAAAATTTTTCCCAGAACCTTATGAGGACGATTCGGGTCCGATTATCGAGATCTACGACGACGGAACGTTAAGCGACAACGATGTAAGTGTTATTGCTGAATACGGAGGAACTGAAAAGGAATGTGAATTTACGGCCATTCCCGGCGGAATATCGAAACAGAATTTTCGCCGATATGCTCAACTTGATACGGACGCTTTTCAGGCCAGATTTCATAATCCTGGATGTAATTTTTTCCTGACGACGAGGACGTCGGGTTGGCGCCTGGTGATCAAAGAAACGGAGCTAAATCCACTGTATTTTATTCTCAATGGGTCGCAGAAGGAAATTGACATCAAAGAGGTGCTTACAGGTACAACATTGAGCTTTGCCCATCTGGGAAAAGGTGTGTACGCCCTTAACATTGATTCGGTCAGACATATGTTTCTGGACGCCCACAACGTCATCCCGAACATCTTCGACGTGTATCTGTCAGGAAAATTCTCATGTAGGATTATTGTGGAACGCTCCGATTCATCCAAAGAGCGCTATCGCTTGAAATTCCGAAATTCTCTCGGGGTGTTTGAGATTATAGAGCTCACCGGGAAGCTGACAATATCACCAGGATATGAAGACGCCGAGGATGCCACATTCAGGCGCTATGATTCGGTTACAGGAGATTTTCAATCCGAGCGCGAAAGAATTGAACGCCATCAGGAAGTTACCATTGAAACGGGCATCAAAAGACCAGACGAAGTGCGCTTCATGATGGACATGATTGCCAGCGAAGAAGTGTATTTGCTTGACTGGGCCGGCTTGCCGGTTAAAGTGATTCCCACCATAGAGGATATGGAATATAGCTCCCGCCCGGAAACGCCTGAAACCTTCACAGTGAAACTCGAAATGGCCGAACGGGAAATAAATATCATGCAGGAGATTGTCGACGGAACAGAGGGAAGCAAACCGCGAGTATTCTCAAAGCAATTCAACGGAGTTTTCAACTAAAATATTCTAACACCATGGCAACCCAAAAATATATCGACGATCTCATCACTTTCATCGAACACGCAGAAGATGCAAATAGCGTTACGAATGAAATGATCTCCTCCGTATTGGAACACCTGAACTCGATATGCAAGGCGAATAGTTCGGCACAAGCCTTTCTTCCGGTGCATATGTTAAATCGGATAGGAGGGAGTGTTAAAAATCAGGCGTATAGTTTGACCAGTCGGAAGATAAAGAAGTTTCGGTCACGGACGCCTCTCATCTGTGCCCGGAAGATCTTGACTTTAGAGTTGAAAGCCTCGGCGGATGCGTTGGTAGCCCTGCGACGGAAATAGTTCAGGATTGTCGGAGCG
>CAYNKM010000477.1:0-1571 GCA_964397795.1 uncultured Desulfovibrio sp.
CTTGCTTCGGCAGGCCTGTCCCGATTAAATCTGCATTCGCGCTATATGCAGCCTCTTTCAACCGACTTACTTGTGCCTGCCGTTGGCCAGGGAGCTTTGGGAATAGAATGTCGTGAGGAAGATTATAATCTTCTTGTTCTGTTGGCGGATTTGGAGGATAGGGATGCCCGCGTAACAGTAAATGCGGAAAGGGCCTTTATGACCGCGCTCAATGGCGGATGCCAAATTCCCGCCGCCTGTCATGCTGAAATGCTGGATGAAGAACAGATTCATGTTCAGGGTCTTGTCGCCAGCGTGGATGGAAAGAATATTATCAGGGCTGAACGCGTTGGAGATGCCAGCGAATCAGAAAAGCTTGGTATTTCCATCGCCGAAGAAATTCTGGAAAAAGGCGGAAGGGAAATATTGGCCAATATAGAGTCCCAGGCCTGAAATTTTCATGTCAGCAATCCAGCCTCTCTCATCCGAACAGTTACATGCCACATATGATCCCTCCCGTCTGGAATGGGAAAACAGTAGCCTTATAGCCTTGCCCAAAAATGGAAAAAATTCTTATAATCCGTTTCAGCCCCGCGTAACCCAAGCGCTAGATCTCGCCCTTCAGATAAAAGATCCCGGTTATAACATTTTTCTGGCTGGAGATCCCGATCTTGGCCGTACCCATACCCTTCTTTCCTATCTTGAAGCCAAAGCGGCAAAAATGGAAAGCGCGCCAGATCTGGTTTATGTTTATAATTTCAAAAATCCCGATTCGCCCTCCCTTCTTTCCCTCCCTTCAGGTTTTGGCCTGCAATTCAGGAGTCTTGTTCAGGATCTGATTAAAAATATAAAATCCGAACTGGAAAAGCTTTTGGATACCCAGCTTTATCAGGAGAAACGGGCAAAACTTCTGGAAAAATTCAATGTAAATCGTAGCGGTATAATATCGGCTATGACTTCCATTGCCAATAAAAATGGCTTTAACCTTGATTTTGACAATGAGGGCGGCATAGAACTTGTGCCTAATCAGGAAAATGACAAGAAAAATATTTATGTAAAGGATTCTGAAAAAGATATTAAATTAAAAAATAAAAGATCTGCGGTTACAAGCAATCTGCTCGCCCATGTCCAGAATTTGAACAAGATTGAAGAATATTGCCAACAGGGAGAAAGCGAACTTGAGTGGGAGGCTCTTGAAAATGTTGTAAACAAGCTATTCCCTGTACTGGAAAAGAAAATCTCTCAAAAAATTTCCTCTCCAGCTTTAAACTCCTACCTGGCTTCTTTAAAAAAGGATATTTTACAAAATTTACCTTATTTTTTGCCGACAAATAATTTTAATCAAAATGGCGAAAAACACTCAAGTCCAGCTGAAACGGAATTTTCAAAATATTGTGTAAATATATTTGTGGATAATTCCGGATTATCTGGCGCGCCTGTCATAGTGGAGGACAATCCCGCAATCTGCAATCTTTTGGGCTGTATTGAACGTGAAAGTGAACTGGGCACATTAATCACCGATTTTACCCTTATCAGATCAGGAAGTCTGCATAAGGCAAATGGCGGTTTTCTTATCATGCATATTGAGGATC
>CAYNKM010000478.1:0-1570 GCA_964397795.1 uncultured Desulfovibrio sp.
CTATCCCGCGCAAGCGCTTGGCTTATGGGGAAGTCCCTGGTAATAAATCTTCCGGGAAGTCTCAAGGCGGTAAAATGTAATTTAAAGGCCATAATGCCTGCCCTGAAACACGCTCTTGCCAAGGCAGGAGGCGATAATACGGATTGCGGAGGAAACTGATGAGAAGATATGCGCAGGATTGCGGTGAAATCTGCAAAATGATCAAGATCGAGCATTCTGTATTCGCGATGCCCTATGCCTGGGCTGGGGCATTTCTGGGCGCCAACGGATTGCCTTCCCTGCGGGTTCTTATATTTTTGACAATAGCCATGATAGGAATCCGCTCTTTTGCCATGACTTTTAATAGAATAGTGGATCTGAAGTATGATCGGCTCAATCCCAGGACAAAAGACCGGCCTCTTGGGACGGGCAGGATAAAGCTGTGGCAGGCCTGGTTATTCAGCCTGGTTATGGCGCTAATATTTATCCTTTCATGCTTCTTTTTGAACAGTCTGTGCCTTATGCTCTCCGTTCCCGCGCTTCTGTTCGCGGCGATTTACAGTTTTTTAAAAAGAATCAGTTCCCTATGTCATTTCTGGCTGGGCGCGACTCTTGGACTCGCGCCTCTCGCGGGATGGCTTGCCGTCCAGCCCCAATATCTGGGTCTTGCTCCGCTTATGCTATTTTTCGCGGTAACCTTTTGGGTTGGGGCGTTTGATGTCTATTACTCTTTTCAGGATCTTGAATTTGACAGGGACTATCGTCTCCATTCCCTCCCTGCCGATTTGGGGGAAGATACGGCTATGGCTCTCGCGGGATTTTCCCATGCCATGACAGTCATCTTTCTGCTTCTGACAGGGCTTGAGGCCAAACTGGGCTGGCCCTGGTATGTGCTCTGTGTCCTGGTCGCAATCCTTTTGATAATAGAATATAAGCTGGTCAAGCCCGATGATCTGAAATATGTCAATACAGCATTCTTCACTTTTAATGGCATAATTTCTCCTCTGGTTTTAGCCGGGATTATTTTGGGGATTTATTTTTAGGAAAACAAGATTCCAGGAGACCGTATGGCGAGAAAAAGGAGAATGTCAGGAAGCGATGAAGGCCCTGAAGAAAAGGCGGCTTTGAGCCATTCCGCGAAAAAGAGGGAAAGTACGGCATTGCAGAAAATAGGTGAAAACCTGATAAAGCTCAAGCCTGAAGCCCGCAAGAATTTGCCCATTACGGAAGATCTCAGGGAGGCCCTGGCTTTTTATGATTCGCTATCCGACAAGGAAGCATTGAGAAGGCAGAGACAGTACATTGGGAAATTAATGAGGGAAGTTAATACCCCTGACCTGTTGTCCGCGCTTGAAAAACTTGAGAATCCGCATGCCAGACAAATGGCCAAATTTCACGCGGCGGAAAGATGGCGGGAAAAAATCCTTGTATCTCCGGATACTTCGGTTGAGGAATTTTTCAGGCAGTACAATTTGAATCCTGACAGGACAGAAAAAGAGGATTTTATTAATCTGGCTTCACGGGCATCCCAGGCGGGAGGAAGCGATCCGGCATTAAAACGCGCGCTTTTTCGCCTAATCCTGGAAGCCAT
>CAYNKM010000479.1:0-1566 GCA_964397795.1 uncultured Desulfovibrio sp.
TAAACCTGGAAAAAATGGTTGCAATTCTGGACGCTGAGTTTAACTCTTTTAAAGAAGAACTGGAGAAAAAAATTGCCGAGATCGAGTATAGCCAATTTAAATTAACGCTTCCACGCATGACGGAAGAAAACGTTCAGATATTAAAAAAGCTATACAGGCAAATTGTTAAACGCTACCATCCTGATCTTAACCCCGATCTCGACAGTAAAGGGAAACGAGTTCTTCAGGCGGCGATGGACGCCTATGCCGCCGGAGATCTCGCCACCTTGCGCTACCTCGCCGAGACCCTGCCCAATGCCAACGAAACTTGCGCGGGAGATACTCTGTCGGAGCTTCAAAAGACGAAAGCACAGCTAAATAAGGCTATTGATGATACAAGCTCGCGAATTGAAAAGATTTTAACTTCCTATCCCTATATATTAAAAGATATCCTCGAGGACGAGCGCGCTTACGCCAGGAAGAAGAAAGAGCTTGAAGACAGGATAGTAGAAGCAACGGGAATACAGATGTCCCTGCTTGGACGACTTGCGCGATTACTGGAGAGCTGGAATGTCCGACCTGATTAAGTCCAATCTCGCTGGACTGACGAATTTAATTCATAATAACGGACAGGCTGGGGGACTGATCCTCCCCTTTGAACAGGAAATTTTTCTTTTTGAATGCAGGATCGCCGGCACGGGATATGTGAACGGCATGAAGGAATTGTCGGCACAACTGAAAATAAACCAGAAAATATTGCTTCTCCGTGAACCGGACAATAAATATGACGATATGGCAATCTTGGTCAAAACGGAAAGTCTGGATAAACTTGGCTATATACCCCGCGATAATAACGCCGTATTCGCAAGATTGCTGGACGCGGGCAAAAATGTTTTCGGCAAGCTCACGTCCATAAAGCTGAACGGGAACTGGCCCGAAATATTCATAAAAATTTTCCTGCTGGATTGAGGCGACGCAAATCTAAATATGAAAATTGCCAGGCTTTGTATAACAAGCCTTCATCAACCATGCTCTTTAGCCCACTTACCCCCTTGTTTGAATCGATCCCAAAGACCTTACGCTTTCAAAAATTTCCTGATTTCTGGATATAGACCCCCTCCTACTTACCAAAAATGGCATAAATAATGCCCCCTATTCCAAGGGTTGCCATAAAAATAAAAGCCCAACCCATTACACTCATTTTCAAACCCCCTTATTAAATAAAGCAATGACGAGACCCAAAAGCATACACATCCCGCCAAAAAGCATCGTCTCCAGTTTTGGTTCAAAAATACTTAATGTTCCAAGCGAGGCAATGCCTACGCCCTGCAATGACAATTGCAAATAATCAAGAACCCGCTTTTTCATTCCTGACCTTTATTTTTAGCCCTTAACAATCATGCTTTTTACCCAAAAAATTTTTCGTTGATATGATTTTCTGAGTTACTACTTATTCTCTCAAGATTATGAGTATTGACTAAAGTCGTGACGATGGATGCAGGACGTAAAAGCTGCCGGGTTTCTTCCAGCACTACCATTAAATTCAAAGTTGTGACTATATGGCGCAGGAAATGTATTGTTCACCTG
>CAYNKM010000480.1:0-1550 GCA_964397795.1 uncultured Desulfovibrio sp.
AGTGGCATTTAAAACACTTTTTACATTACCTACATTATAATCCATAATCACTATCAATTAAATCACACCCTTTGAAGATAAAATTTTATCCTTATTATTTTCATCAATCTTTATTGCTTGTTTTATGCTTCTTCCAAATGCTTTAAATAGAGCTTCTATTATATGGTGTGTATTTTTGCCATATTCTAAATTTAAATGTAATGTAATTCCTGCATTTGTTACTACAGCCCTAAAAAATTCTTCTGTTAGTTCTGTTTCAAATGCTCCTACTCTTTCAGCTGGTAGATCAACATTAAAAACTAAAAATGATCTTCCAGATATATCAACACTGCTGTGAACTAAAGTTTCATCCATAGGTAAATAACAATCTCCATAACGCATAATTCCTTTTTTATCTCCCAATGCTTGTACAAAACATTTTCCAAGTAAAATGCCAATATCTTCTACTGAATGATGTCCATCTACATACAAATCTCCCTCACATTTAACTTTTAAATCTATTCCACTATGAAATGCAAATAAAGTAAGCATGTGGTCAAAGAAACCTATTCCTGTACTTATCTCGCTATTTCCTGTTCCATCTAAGTTAAGTTCTATTGATATTTCAGTCTCTTTTGTTTTTCTTTCTAAAATACTATTTCTCATTTTTAGTATCATTCCTTTCTTATATATTACTGATTTACAAATTTTGAAATACATTCAATAAATCTATCCATTTGTTCATTAGTTCCTATAGTTACTCTAAGTGAATTATCTAATCTTGGCTTTTTAAAATATCTAACTAATATTTTTTCTTCTTTCAAATAATTAAATATATCTTCTGCTGATTTTTTCATATGTGTTATAAATAGAAAATTAGTTTTAGAATTTAAAACTTTAAATCCTAGTTTTGTAAGTTCATTTGCAATTCTATCTCTTGTATTTATTATCTTATTTCTGGTTTCGTTAAAGTAATTAACATCTTCTAGCGCTTCTTCTGCTACAATTTGTGCAATAGCATCAATTGGATATGAATTAAAAGAATTCTTAACTCTATTCATTCCGTCTATCAATTCCTTACTTCCAACAGCAAATCCAACTCTCATTCCTGCTAATGAATATGATTTTGATAGTGTTCTTACAATTAATATATTATCATATTTATTTACTAGTGGAATAACTGTTTCTCCTCCAAAATCAACATATGCCTCATCAATTAGAACTACTTTATCCTTGTTGTACCTTACAATTTCTTCAATTTCTTTTTTTGATAAAGCTAAACTTGTAGGTGCATTTGGATTTGCAATCACTATTCCATTATTATTTATCAGGTAATCCTTTATATCAATACTATAATTAAAAATTTTTAAAAAAGTAAAATTGGAAGTACGAGATGGATGAAGTCATTTGATGATCATTATTTTCAGGCTATACACATTTTGAAATTAATGGTAAGAGAGTCTGCATTCATTAAGTAGCTTATTAGATAATCGAAAACAAAGAATCTTGAGAACTATTTGAAATTTGGAAGTATTGAAGTGGAAGGGGCCATTGAACAGCTGGAAAAAGCC
>CAYNKM010000481.1:0-1538 GCA_964397795.1 uncultured Desulfovibrio sp.
TAAAATATGTTTCAGAAAGGAAAACGGGCACATTTGCAGGGCAAGCAACACCGCTCTTGAAATGATAACGGCTCCCTATACCGCTTATTTTGACCATGATGACACGCTTGCGCCGGAGGCTCTTGGTTTAAACGCCAAAGCCATAGCCATGAATCCCGGGCTTGGATATCTATATAGTGATGAGGATCATATAGATATCAACAATGTCCGGCGTTCCCCAATTTTCAGGCCCGATTTTGATGGGGAACTTTTTTTTACGGGACATCTTTCTGTTTATTCAACTGATCTGTTACACAAGCTTGGCGGCTTGCGAGTGGGGACGGAGGGTTCACAGGATCAGGATCTGCAGCGCAGGGTTTCTGAACTTGTTCATGTTAATAAAATATATCATATCCCCCATATTTTATATCACTGGCGTGTTCATGAAAAAAGCACGGCAGGATCCCTTGAGGCCAAACCTTATGTGCTGGACGCTACCAGAAAAGTTCTTCTGGACGCCGCCTTACGAAAAGGTTTCAGGGCTGAAGTCATTGAAAGCATTAAAAAAAATATTTTTCATTTGTATTATCTCAATTCTGAACCCGTAAATTGTACCATAATTATCTATTCGGAAAATAATGAATATGAGAATAAGAAAATAGAATCATTTAAAAGTGAAAATAATATAAATTATGAAGTTGTTCAGCTCTCCCCATCCCTGAACTGGATTGAAAAATGCAATCTTGCGGCAAAAAAAGCCCAGGGAGATATTGTAGTTTTTATTCGGAGCGATATTCAGGCTTTTCCTGAATATCATCTTGATCAATTGGTGCTTATGGCCAGACGTGATGATCTCGCGATGGTTGGCGGCTTAATCTGGGAAAATGATATTTTATTTAATGGAGGCTGGTATCCGGATATTACAGCCTATCCGTTTCCGCTTTTAAGAGGATTTTCCAGAGGGGAAATTCATAAAATGGTTTATTCTCTTTTCACTTTTCCAAGAAATGTTTTGGGCATTCCCAGAGAATGCATGGTTATAAAAAAAGAAATTCTAAAGGAAGAATATTTTCTCAATCCGGATTATGGAGAACTTTGTACTGTGGATTTCGCATTAAGGCAGATGGAAAAAGGACGAAATTGTATAGTCAGCCCCTGGGGTCAATTCAATCTACAATCGGAAAATAGACCATCCTTGCCAGAAAAACAGCATTATGAGCTGATAAAAAAGAAATGGGGGAAAGAAATTATAAGTTCAGGATTGCGTAACAAGAATTTAAAAGCCGCTCCGGATTTGGACTGGACTTTGATTTTATAACCCTTGCTTTTGATGTTTAAAACAGAAAGATCCGGATTTCTCCGGATCTTTCTGTATTTGGATTTAAGCGTTGATTAATCGGGATTTTTCCATAGCTTCCTTCTGTTCGTCAAAACTATTAAAGCCAGCCTGGCGTAAGGCGTCTTCAACAGTTTCTGACCAGTCCCAGGAAGCATAAATTACAGGCTTATGGAATGTGCTTCGGAAGGATTGAAGTTCCGCTCTGTAAAAATCTTCCTTG
>CAYNKM010000482.1:0-1534 GCA_964397795.1 uncultured Desulfovibrio sp.
AATCCGGTTGATTTCGGGCGAGCTAGTGGGTCTTGATTTGAACGCTATACCCATCTTTACAATATCGCGGCTTCTGGGACCTGTAAACAAAAGCTTCCCATGGCGATCTGTAAAACAATCAACAGTATATTCAGGGCCTGGCAGATATTCACATAGGATGTGATTATCTGGGAGGATGGGAGGACAAGCGTCAAGCAGGAGACATCCCTGGGCGCCTTGCGCGTCAATGGGCTTTAGAAAATAAGGTGGTGGAAAAGTGACTTGAGCTGATTTTGACCATTTTGGCAGAAAATCCTCTTCGGCCAAAAGCTGATATAATTTGTCTTTGTAGCGGCAACACTCGGCAGTTGGCAGATCGCAGCCTATTACCGCAGCATTGATCAGGTCTCTTTTCCTGACAAGCTCAAGCAGAACGGTATCGTGCGTAGCGAAAATCATATCTATTTTATGTCTGGCAATGACCTTGTTGAGCGCCTCAATAAAATCGTCTTTATATATGAATGGTAAATGAAGGAGATGGTCATGGGGATAAATTAGATCGCTGCGATCTTTCTGGCTGGTCGCGCCATATACGTCAAAATGTGGGGAAAAGCGCAGGGAATCGTATAGTTCAATGGAGTTATCAGCCCCACTTGGGAAGATTAAAATATTTTTAATAATAAATGACTCCGGCCTGACGCGTTCAGGTCGTTACGGCGATTTTGCAGCACTTCTTCCAGCACCTGAATTGATTGCTCCATTTGTCTGTTATCAAGACCATGATGAGAGGGAATCATCACCAGGGTATCCATGATATTGCGGGCAAAACAGTCAGCGTTAGTCGCACTCGGTAACCAGAGTCTTCTGGCATCCACTCCTTTTTTGACCAGGGAGCCAACTACAGCCGATACAAGTGTTCCAGGGGGTGTTTTTATTGGAAATGCCCAGGGCGTATCCAGGTCTTTCAGGAATGCCATGTGTCCAAACTTTTCCTGGAGCATTTCCAGATTTTTGCGCCTGCCTTCAATAACGCTTTTATATGGTAACCCTTTGATGGTATCGAGGGACAGTTTTGACGCCGATCCCCCAAGTAATTGGATCGCAAGCTCTTTCTCACGCCGCTCCAGAAAATTTCCGCTCAAGGGTCTGGAATTATTCATTAATAAACCTGGCGTTATATCCGACACGCCCTGACCTATCATAATTGCTCCGTCAGGAGCTCCGAACCAGGATAAATCAAAGACTGTGACCTTTGCGTCTGGATTGAAATCTGGCGATCTACGCATATCAATCCAATGCCTATCCCTGAGAGCCTTGGAAAATTTCTCCGACATTGGTTTTCCGAACCAGTCAAAAGTAAGCACCAGATCGGCTTTATTGACGAGAGAAAGAAAGGCGGGATCCGCATTGAATTCGCTATCAAGCGAATAGAACTTGCGGATTATCTGCACTTCTTCAAATATTTTTACTATACTTGCCGGACAGGTAGCTGGAAGCCAGACCGTATTGAGACCATAGTAGAGGGCATAATTGGCAACCGCGCTCCAGGGGCCAG
>CAYNKM010000483.1:0-1522 GCA_964397795.1 uncultured Desulfovibrio sp.
ATATGCCGCAGCTTTTTGCGGCGATGTATTACCCGCCCGATTTTGATGCCGCCACCATGCAGCCGGAGCTGATCAATCTCCTCGGGGATGTGGAAGAGATCCGCTATCTTGACACAAGGGCCTGGGGGGCCAATGTGGCCATCAATAAACCCGGACTTTATCAATTCATACTTGAGGCAAAACCCTGGTGGGACAGGCAGAGAAACAAGTATATGCAGCAGCAGGTGAAGGTGGCGCTCCCCGCCTTTGGCGTGGATAATGGCTGGAATGTTCCTTTTGGACAGTCATTTGAAATCCTGCCACTCACGCGCCCTTTCGGCCTTTCCGCGCCTGCGCTTTTTTCGGGCCGTCTCCTGCTTGATGGCAAGCCGCTGGTATCTGTGCCAGTGCGCATGGGCAGAATCAATATGGCCAGAAACAGGGCTCGCTCAAAATGGAGCCGCGATCTGGAAAGCCTTACAAACAGTGATGGCCAGTTCTCGTTTGTGCTAAACCAGCCAGGCTGGTGGTATTGCCAGGCGGCGATCAAGGGCGCTCCCCTCAAGGGGCTGGATGGCGAAATGCGCGACTCGGAGCGATCAACCGTGTTCTGGCTCCATGTTGACGAGGCGGCAAAATCCAGAAACTGAAACACGGTACAGGAAGGTGCCACAGATTATGAAAGCGCTTATGCTCTGTATGGATATGCACAATGGATTTCACGGCTCATTCCTTCATATTCTCGAATATGGAGAGGTTTTGCAAAACCGCGGTTATGATATACATATAGGCTCAGTATTCATATCCAGCACAAACAGGGCCATAGCTGAGAACTCCGGCTTTAAAGTGCATAACCTCCTCAATGTGCCAGTAGATAGCGAATGGGATCTTGTCTATACCCTCCATACCACCCTTTTTCCTGCGCTTTTGGCAAAAGGCATTAAATACAAGCGGGCGATTACAGCATCGCTTTCAGCATTTGGTGGCGTGGAGTTGCTCCCACCTGCCTTTCTCTGGCCCCACTACGACCTTTTCACCACCATTTCGGAGGAAATCGTCCACAATTACTGGAAAAGATATGGCATTACCAATATCTTTGAGATCATTCCCAATCATATTCCCCTTACATTCATGCAACATCAGCCAAGACAGAAATGGAACAAAAAATTGGAGAGGGTAGCTGTTGTCTCCAATCATTATGTGCCCGAAATTTTCCTCCTCTCAAAACTCTCGCCTTTCCAGACTGATCTTATAGGAAGTCTTTACGGCAATATCCAGAGGGCGACACCTGAGCTGCTGTTACAATATGATGCGGTGATCACAATAGGTAAAACAGTGCAATTTTGCATGGGTCTGGGCATTCCCGTCTTTCAGTACGATAAATTTGGGGGCTGCGGATATATTGGGCCCAGGAATCTGGCCATTGAAGAAAAAACCAACTTCTCAGGCAGGGGTACGGGCAAGGCGCTCTCTCCGAAAGAATTAATTGACAATCTGGAAAGTGGTTATGAACAGGCGGCTGCAAACGCATCCAGCCTGTGTG
>CAYNKM010000484.1:0-1514 GCA_964397795.1 uncultured Desulfovibrio sp.
CCCCAGACCCCCTTTTTCAAAAAACTTTAATTTTTATAAGATATAACTTATTGAAGCCATTATATATTGAAAGACTTTATATATTTCTTTTTCATCAATAAATGATTTTAACAGAGCATTATCTTTTAACAGGAGAACATATGGTAAAGGAAGGATCAATAGAAGTAGATGGCATAGTTCAGGAAGCCCTGCCAAATGCCATGTTCAAGGTGGAACTGGAAAACGGTCATGAAGTGCTCGCCCATATTTCAGGCAAGATGCGCAAATTTTATATCCGTATATTACCTGGAGATCACGTAAAGGTGGAGCTATCTCCCTATGATCTTACACGCGGCAGGATTACATATAGAATGAAATAATTCAGATAAAATTAAAGTAAAAAAGTATTCCCAAACCAAGCATCGCATAGGCTCCTGCTACCACGTCGTCTATCATTATCCCAAAACCGTCTGGTAGCCAGTTTTCAGAAGCGTTTACTGGCCAGGGCTTCAGAATATCAAAAATTCTGAAGAGGATGAAAGCGCAAAGAATCAGAAACCAGCTCCAGTGAGTAAATGGCGCCATTGCGAACCAGACCCCAACAAGTTCATCAATCACAACTTCTCCAGGATCTTTTTTGCCCAGCTTTTTTTCCGCATAGGTCCCGGCATAACCGCCCAGAAAAAAAAGAATGGTCAGGACAAGCCAACGGCCAAAAAAATCCAGGGGAAAAAACAGAAATGGCGCAAGCACGCAGGCAAGAGCTGTTCCCCATGTTCCGGGTGCTTTGGGCATAAGGCCAATATTGAAAACCCTGGCAAAGCCCATAATTAATTTGTCAAATTTATTTTTTGTTTCCATATAATTTTCTCCTTGCATTATTCAGGAAATAATCCTTTTCTTCGCAAATTTATATAGTAATTTAAAATTATTTATTATTACGTTATTTTTTTACTCTTTCAATAAATATTATCTTGTATTATATATTCTTTTATTCCGCTTTGTGGGACTGAAGCTGCAATGGATAAATATAATACTGAAGTTTTTGGCGAATTTACATATCCGGAAAGCATGACATATGAAAGTCTGCTGGAAAGCGAAAGCATGCTCCTGGAAAATATTGACTCAATTATGCTGGATAGCGGTGCTGAACATATTGATTTTAATCCATTAGGTGATATATTAATGTTCCAGTGCGCTTTTGTGACCCAAAATCTTGAAATTCTTCGGGATATTGCGGACGAGATTGCGGCCCTGCTTCCTTCAGGAATAAAGGGGGAATTACTCTGTCTAGAAAAAAACCTGACGTCATACCACCTCTTCTGGATTGAAAGAGGACAATGGCAGGAGTATGAATATAAGGTGCCAGACAGGGGCCCGGATAAGGCTCCCCTGCACAAGATAAAAGTGCCGCCTGAGACAAGACTTGATAATGCGGAATAAGCCCGGATGGTGGAATAGGTAGACACAAGAGACTTAAAATCTCTCGGCCTTTTGGCCGTGCCGGTTCAATTCCGGCTCTGGGTACCAAATAA
>CAYNKM010000485.1:0-1509 GCA_964397795.1 uncultured Desulfovibrio sp.
TGGTCTAAGGAGCACGATTGGAAATCGTGTGTGGGTAACACCACCAAGAGTTCGAATCTCTTCCTTTCCGCCATATATAAAAAATGAAATTGTCCATAAGGTAATGAAACTTATGGACAATTTCCATTTTAAAAGTCTGGCTGGCATTATTGAAAATAAGGGAATAAAAAGGGTTAAATATTCCTGTTATCCAAAATAAAGATGTCGGCAGGGAATCCGCTTTTTTCAGGATTGAATCATAAACTATTTTTGGGGAAGCCAGATGAGACGGCATTATCCTTGTAGGTCATTTAAATATTGTTTAGAATAATATAACAAGGAGAAAAATATGGGTCTGCTTGACATGGGTGCGAGAGTCGCCCTGGCAAAAATAAGGGACAATATGATAAATCCCAAACTTGAGGGCATAGCGAAAGTCACTGAACTGGACTATAAAGATAAAAAATTATTTGCGAGGGTAGCGCTAGAAGGTGTGGAAGAAATTCCTCTTGAAGTCACCGCGTCAAAAATTACCGCCGCTCCTGATGGAAGTTCAATCACCATAGGGGAGTTTCAGGCAAACAGGAAATTCATGCAAAACGCTCTTGATAAATATGTGACCAATAAGCCAATTACCATACCGGAAGTTTCCGCCAGAATCGCGCCCTGATGGGTGTTAAAAAAATTATGGGATTATAAGTATATATTTTTTTAAAATTATTCCGGAATTAATACGGTAATTTTAAATTCTGAGGAAAATATGGGCAAGCTGCCTGATTCAAAATATGCCAAAAAATATTCCGAAAAAGGTTTCCTGGACTGGTGCAGGAAATTCGCCAAGAAAGCGGGTTATGAAACGATGGTTAAGCTTTTTGAGCTTTATTATGTGCTCACATCGGGAAAGCCTCCCCAAAAACCGCCGCTCTCATCCTCGCTGCATTGGGTTATACCGCCTGTCCGGTAGATCTTATTCCCGATTTTATTCCCTTTTTAGGTCTTTCCGATGATGCCGCCGCCATAGCGGCTACTGTCCTGGCGGTAAATAGCGATATAACTCCTGAAATAACCAAAAAGGCCGAAAAAACAGCTCACGAATGGTTGGGATAGATATTAATTTACAAAATAAAATATCTACAACTTCCGTGCTTTACATTTTTGGCCAGTAAAAAGGGGAGAGAATTATTTTTAGTTATCCCGTAAAGTTCGCTTTGCCTTTCGGATGGGGAGAATACGCCGTTTGAAAAACTCCATGACTCTGAAATAAAGTCCATTCTTTTGAGCGCATAAGTTTGGATGAACGTCCTTTCAATATCATATTTATCGGAGATTATGGACTGTTTCCTGGTTATTGGCCGGACCCAAAAGGGATAAGCGGAAAAGACAGGCATCAGAATCACGCCAGAATTGACCTATATGTCAGGGTTCATCTGTTTAAATAAAAAAGACTTACAGAAAACCTGTAAGTCCATGAAATATCTGGTGGGTCGTGCGGGGCTCGAACCTGCGACTCTCTGCTTAAAAGGCAGATAC
>CAYNKM010000486.1:0-1507 GCA_964397795.1 uncultured Desulfovibrio sp.
GAGCTCGAGCTTCTTTACGACGGGCGCCAGTATCGGGCAGATCAATCTTTGCGCGCAGCGTCATCCATTATCAAAATTCAGTCCGTCAGCAGGGAATGGCTGGCTAAAGCGTTGGAGAATCCAGAAATATCACCAAGTTCATCCGTAAAATCTGTTTCTCTTGATGATCTTTCCTACATTCAAAATGGAGCGACAGCTTCTGAACACAGTAAAGCTTTTATAAATGATATTTTTGTAGTTAATGAGGGCATGGGAATTGATGAAATTCTTGCCCGGGCTGAAGCTTCAAAACCAATGGGAAGCGTTACGAAAGGTTTTAAGCTTTCCGGAGCCGAACTGGGAAAACGTTTGGACTTTAATGAGAAAGTCAGCGCTAGTATTGAAGGTGAGTCGCTGAGAATTATTTCAGAAATGTCCGAACCATATAAATATTTCTATATTAAGAAAACATATTCCCTAAAAGAGCTGGAGATTCGTAAAGGCCAGCTTCTGCAAATACAGGCTTCTGGCAGTCTGAAAATAAATTTTGTGATGATTTTTCTTGATAAAAACGGAGAAAAACTTGGCCATAGGATTTTACCGGCTCCGCAGCCCTGGACAGTCAGTATTCCTTCGGGCGCGGAGTCTGTCCGCATAGGCTTGCGTCTGGACGGTCGGGGTAAGCTTGAGTTGCACAAGATTGAGAGCTCAGACGTTAGTTCTTCCGATTTTCTTCTGCCTTCCAGCATCCTGTTTTTAGCCTCCCATTACCCGTCTTATAAAAATATATACCGTTATGGTTTTTTGCACAGAAGATTGAAAGCGTACAGCGATGCTGGAATGCCGGTGACAATGTTTGAGTTCTCTCCATGGAAAAGGCTATCAGCAAGGGAGTATGAGGGAATCAATATTCTTGAGGGAGGCTTAAGGGATTTGGACAATCTTCTTAAGGGAGGGCAAATCCATACTGTCTGTGTTCATTTGCTGGATCCTGACCTATGGAAGATTCTTGAAAAACATGCGGACACGCTTCGGATCATTATTTGGCTTCATGGTTCTGAGGTTCAGCAATGGCAGCGCCGTTCCTTTGAGTTTGCAAGGCTTTCAAAGGATAAAATCGAAAAAGCCATAGCCGATGGGGCAGCCAGGGAAAAAATGTGGCGGAAGGTATTTAAACTCAAGGATAAGGTCGAATTGGTCTTTGTTTCTGAGTATCTGAAGCACGAAACAATTATGGATTACGGACTTTCTGAAGATTTTGAAGCTCATGTCATTCCAAATTTTGTGGATTCAAAGCTGTTTCCTTACCATGAAAAAAAAGCGGAGGACAGATTGAAAATTTTGTCTATCCGCCCTTACAGTTCACTTAAATACGCCAATGATTTAAGTACTGACGCCATTCTTATTTTATATGTTGAAAAACAGCAATAATCTTGTTGCAGAAACTTTGTTCAAACTCGCAGGCAGAAAGTATTGTAATTTAGAAACCGGAACTGATTCTTCAGGCATAAAAATGTTCAACGATTAT
>CAYNKM010000487.1:0-1506 GCA_964397795.1 uncultured Desulfovibrio sp.
AAAAACGGCCTGTTTTTTAAACAAGCCGTTATATTTTAAATGAAATTTACGCTTTTTTCAGGGGCGGAATGCGTAAAACCTGGCCGGGATAGATTTTGTCGGGATGTTTCAGCATGGGCGTATTGGCTTCAAAAATTATGTTATAATCCTTGCCATGGCCCTTGCCGTATTGGGTTTCCGCGATTTTCCAGAGAGTGTCTCCAGATTTTACCGTATAAAAGACTGATTCGTCCGCGGGAGCCGTCACTGTGATCTCGTCTGTTTTAACTCCGGCTACTCCGGCATTATTGCCGACAGCCAGGATAGCTTTTTCAAGCGTTGCCTGATCCTTGACGTTTCCTTTCAAGATCACCTGATCGCCATCCACATGAACCTGAATATCCTTGGTATCCAGTCCCTGGGCGTCCAGATTTTTTTTCAGTTCATCGGCTTTTGCCTCTCCTCCGCCAAAAATCTTTTCGCCAACGTCCTTGATAAAGGTAAAAAGACCCATAAACGCCTCCTCTCATGATGAAAATATAAGTAAAACAAGCAAAATATTCCTGTTTTCATAAAAACAGGATGTCCCCTGTGGAATTACATAACGTTATAACGCAGGAACGGAAAACAGGCAAATACCCGTCCTGCAGGGCATTATATATCTTGCTCCGATTGCAATCTGCTTCTTGCTGTTTGAATATTCCTCAAATCTATATCAATGCCAATATATCGTCTTTTTAACTTTTTAGCGGCGACGCAGGTCGTGCCCGAACCCATGAAGGGATCGAGAACTACCTGATTTTCCCGAGTAACCAGCAAGGTTAACAATTCAAGCAGTTTAAGAGGTTTTTGCGCCGGGTGCTTTCCCCTGTCTTCCGAATCATAGTCAACCTTGATTATATTTGAGGCATTCAATATCTTGTCGGCATGACAATTATATCTATTCAAGGCCTCTTCATTCCAGGCTCCAAGTTCATGCAGGAGGGCGTTATCCGTAATTGTGCTTCCTGTCCTGTAGGGTTTCTGAAACCACAGGATAGGCTCAAACATAGGCCTTAAATTGGCCACCCGCCAGTTCTTCCATTTTTTCTCATTTTCATGATCTCCCCTGCGGGCAAAAATGCTGGATAATCTCTGCGCTCTTTGGGGGGCGGATCTTTTTTCCCAGGCCAACTCATCCTTGAAATTAAAGCCGGCGTCCTCCATGGCGCATGCGCAGCGATGGGCATATCTGCGTCCCGCGAAAATAAAACAGGAAGCGCCAGGTTTTAAGACCCGTACCCATTCCCCCGCAAAGGAAGAGCACCATTCCTGATATTGCAGAGGAATATTCCTGTCAGCCTCGCTCCAGCCATTTAATGGCTTTCCCCGTCTTTTAAATAAATTTCCCGCTTTTTGCTGGGCCCTTGACGCGCCGCAAAATGCGGAATTCCTGTTATCATGCAGAATATCCCAATCCTCCAGACCTATGCCGTAGGGAATATCGGATATAATGGCATGGATTGACGAGGATTCTATTGTCCTGAT
>CAYNKM010000488.1:0-1505 GCA_964397795.1 uncultured Desulfovibrio sp.
TTTTTCCAGGCTCCCCAGACCGATGCAGATACGCCAGATTATGACAATGGATTATCCCAAAAGATTTTACCTGGAGGGCTGGATTACAGATTTGGAGATTCCCTTATCGGACTTCAGCGGGGAGGGATTGTAAGCAATGTATATAAAATTTGTTCGGCTGGTTGCAATATAAAAGGTTGTGGCCCTGAACCAGGCGTATTGAAATGAGGGCAGCGCAGCCTTTAAAACGGGGAACAATTAAAATCCAAAAGGCCATAAATAAAATTGAGTGGAAAACGCTTTTTATTCATAATTTCAGCCCGCTGACTGAAAGCGTTTCGTGTTAACTGACAAGCGTTCAAAGAAGCTGAAAATATTTGTATATATACTTTAAAAAGGAGGGCGCATGATTCTGATTAGCGGGGCCACTCTTGCTGATGCCAGGAAAGCAGGGATGGAAGAACTCGAAGCGCTGGCCAATGATCTCCTGCCAGTCTCTTCTCCCCATCATGAAGCGCGAAAACAGGAATTCATGACAGCAGTGGAAGAAGATGATGATAAACGCGTAAACACAATGCTCGCAGAAGCTCTGGAAAGATACCTGGGCAGCGGTAATCTGCTTGAAGGTCTGGGAGCCTTCTGTCAAAGAATGGATCTTCCCTCCAATGTGATTGAAATGGGCGAAGCAGGCGCGATGGAATGGATTGCCGCTCATTCAGCGGAGATTGCCAAAAAACTGGATAAGGAGGCTCAGGATGCCACAAAGTAATCAGGACAGCAGCCAGCAGGGAAGCTTCCAGATCCCCAGGGATTTTTCCGCAAATAGCCCTTCCAATACTATCACAGCCCTTGAAGTGGGACAGGATAAACCTCAGGAAGAAAATAATCCCATTTATGATACAGGCGGCATAAGCTGGGGGGCGTTAAGTCTGATAACCTTTATTGTCATTATCCTGGGCATTATCATGGTGCGCTATATGAATAAACAAAGCTGGCGGGAGTTTTTTCTCCGCCCAAACGCACGCAGCCTTGAGCATATCCAGAATGATCGTGACGCGCTGAAGCTTATAGATGATCTGGTGGCCTTGAATAAAAAATTCAATGCTGGCCAAAAGGCCTGATTGATAATTTATGCCAATTCCGCCCTGAAATCGGCGGATTGTGCCGCCAGGGCGAAACGTACAAAGGCAAGTCAGCAAATGGCGAGCCCTGAGAAATGGGGGTTGCCGCTCCCTTTTTGGGGTTTACGCAAATGGACAGCAAAGCAAGTAAGCGAAAAAATATTTTTTTCGCTTACTTTTACGTGAACATCCAGGAAGGAGCTTTGCGAGGTTTAACAAAGTTAATGTCAAACACCCTGATTTCCGGATTTGGAGCCCGGCCGGGTATCTTTAATCATTTTTACAGCGCAGAATTTTCCACACATCGCGCAGACTTCCTCATGCTTATGTGCTTCCCGCCGTTTGGCAAGTTGTTCTGGATCTATGGCGGCCTTTGCCATGTTCTCCCAGTTAAGATCTTTTCGT
>CAYNKM010000489.1:0-1503 GCA_964397795.1 uncultured Desulfovibrio sp.
GGTTCTTCAGGCCGCCGGCGGAAGCTTTAAAAATGTGGTAAAAACAACTGTTTTTCTAACTACCATGAAAGATTTTACCGCCCTGAATAAAATATATTCCGAAGCTTTTCCCGAAAATCCTCCGGCGCGTTCCTGCATTGCTGTAGCGGAATTACCACTTGGCGGTCTCGTTGAGATAGAATGCATTGTTATCCTGGATTAATGAGAAATATCCAACGAATGAAATAAAATCCTGGATCGCTGGCATTCAGGCATTAAAGGAGAGAGAATGGCTCAGGTAATCAGTCCTGAAGTTTTACTTCCTGTTGTGGCGGAAGTTTTTAAGGCTGTTTTTAATCATTCACCGGAGGCCCAACAGCAGGATCCCATAGCTTACAGGCATGAAGCGGCTTCCTTTTTTACCGATCTGTATTTTGATATAAAAGATAATATAGAAAACCCTATGCCCAGGGAGACTTTTTAAATATTCTTTTTAACTGCGCTGGCGATGGCATAAGCTTTTATGCCTTCCACTCGACCTGTAAAACCGAGGCCCTCTTCAGTGGTAGCCTTGACGTTGACGCTTGAAATATCCAGATTGCACAAACGGGCTATATTTCTTGCTATTTCTTTTTTATAAGGGAAAAGTTTGGGTTTCTGAGCGACTATTGTTAAATCCAGGTGGACAAGTTTAATTCCGCTTCCCTGGATTAGTGAAAGCGCATGATCTAAAAAAACGGAGGAAGCCATACCCGAATATGCGGAATTGGTATCGGGAAAATGGCTTCCTATATCTCCAAATCCGCCAAGTGCAAGAATGGCGTCTGTCAGGGCATGTAAAAGAACATCGCCATCGGAATGGGCCACAATTTTATAGGCTCCGGGGATGGACACGCCGCCAAGCTTCAAGGGATACCCCTCTCCAAATCTGTGCACGTCATATCCAAAGCCTGTGCAGGGCATCATACATACGCTTTCTTTCAGTAATTCCAGATCTTCAGGATTTGTTATTTTTATATTTTTTGAATCTCCGTCAATAACTTCCACCTTATATCCCGCCTTTTCGAGCATCATGGCATCATCGGTATATTCGTCTGATAATTTTTCTGTTTCCTTATACAACTTTTTCAGAAGTCCGGTATTAAAAAGCTGGGGAGTCTGAATGGCGCGCAATGAAGATCGCGCTGGGGTATTCGTGACAATATTTAATTCGTTCACAGTCTTAACTGTGTCTGTCAGGCGCAAACCTGGAATAACCGCGCCTGTTTCGCATGTTATTTTTTTATATAATCTCCAAACCAGCTCCGGACTGACAAACGGACGGGCCGCATCATGAATAAAAACATGAGTACATTCTGGCGGAAGTGCATGGAGACCATTTCTTGAAGATTCGGATCTCGTGCCTCCGCCCTGGACAATCTTCCAGGGAAGCCCTGTATTTTCTTTTTGGTTTAGTTTAATCAGGCGTTCTTCTTCCCTTCCGCAATATTCTTCCGGAAAAACAAAAATTATGCCTTTTATAAA